>NZ_JBSHAP010000009.1:0-119803 GCF_053611565.1 Kitasatospora sp. NPDC054795 | reverse complement strand
CCTGCAGGCGGCACCGGCGGTTGTGCGTCCTCCCGGTGCGGTGCGGCCGGGCCCCGCCGTACCGGCCGACCGGTCGGGGTCGGGGCCCGCCGGGGTCCTGGGATACTGGATCATGTCGTGGCCGACGGCTCCCCGGTCACCGACGCGAACGCTCCGGCGCCCCCGCCCGGCCCTCGGCGGTGGCACCGGTACGTCCGGACCGCGGCAGGGTCGGCCTGCCGGAGGAAGCGGGAGCGGTCAGGCACCCGTTCGATCGAAAGGGCCTTCGTGGCTGATCAGAGTTTGCTCGCCCCGCAGCGCCAGGCGCTGATCCTGGAGGCCATCCGCAAGGCCGGCGCGGTGCGCGTCGCCGAGCTGGTCGAACAGTTCGGCGTGTCGGACATGACGATCCGCCGCGACCTGGACGCACTGGTACGCCAGGGAGACGTGCGGAAGGTCCACGGCGGGGCCATCGCGGTGGGGACCGCCAGCACGGACGAACCCGGCTTCGACGTGAAGTCCGGGCTGGAGGAGAGCACCAAGGCCGCCCTGGCCGACGCCGCCGCGCAGCGGGTGGAACCGGGCAGCGTGGTGGCGCTGTCCGCCGGCACCACCACCTACGCGGTCGCCTCCCGGCTGCTGGAGGTCCCGGGGCTGACGGTCGTCACCAACTCCCTGCGGATCGCGGACCTGCTGTGGGCAGCGGAGAGCGACGGAGCGGAGGCCGTTCCGTCGCTGCTGTTGACCGGTGGGGCGCCGACGCGCTCCGCGGCCCTGGTGGGCTCCCTCGCGGACCAGACGATCCGCACGCTCCACGTGGACCTGCTCGTCCTCGGCGTGCACGGCGTCAGTGAGCAGGCCGGACTCACCACCCCCAACCTGGCCGAGGCGCAGACCAATCGGGCCCTGATCGCCTCGGCCCGCCGCACCGTCGTGGTCGCCGACCACACCAAGTGGGGCGTCGTCGGCCTGAGCAGCTTCGCGACCCTGGCGGAGGTCGACTGCTTCATCACCGACGACGCCCTCCCCGCGGCGGCCCGCAGCGCGCTCGCCGACGCGGTCGGCGAACTCGTCGTGGTTCCGGCCGCCGGCTGACCAAGCTTCTCCGGGCTCCCGCCCGGTCAGGCCAGCCGACGCGCCCCCGCCGAGGGGACGGCGGTGAAGGCGACGGGTGCGGCGAAGCCCGCGGAGCCGAAGGCGGACCGCACCGCGTCCGCGACCGCCGCCACGTCCGCCGCGGCCACCAGGGCGATGACGGAGCCGCCGAAGCCGCCGCCGGTCATCCGGGCACCCAGCGCCCCGGCGGCCACGGCGGCCTCGACCGCGAGGTCCGTCTCGGGGCAGGAGACCCGGAAGTCGTCGCGCAGCGAGGCGTGTCCGGCCGTCAGGACCGGCCCCAGCGCGGCGATCCGGCCGCCGTCCAGGTGCTCGATCGCCTCGGCCACCCGCCGGTTCTCGGTGACCACGTGCCGCACCAGCGGGGCGAGTTCCCCGGGGAGGCGCTCCAGGGCCGCGGCGAGGCCGGCGGCCGGCAGGTCGCGCAGCGCGGCCAGGCCGAGCAGGTCGGCGGCGCGCTCGCAGCCGGCCCGCAGGGCGGCGTAGGCGCCGTCGCCGAGGTCGTGCTTGACCCGGGTGTCGATCACCAGCAGCCGGAAGCCGGCCGCCTCCAGGTCGAGCGGGACGTGGCGCCGCGACAGCGTCCGGGTGTCGAGGAGCAGCGCGGCACCGTCCGTGCAGCAGGCGGAGGCCATCTGGTCCATCACCCCGCAGGGCACGCCGACGAAGGCGTTCTCGGCCCGCTGGGCGATCAGGGCGAGGTCCGGCGCGGACAAACCGAGCCCGTACAGGTCGTTCAGGGCGGCGGCCGTGGCGCACTCCAGGGCGGCGGAGGAGGAGAGCCCGGCGCCGGCCGGCACGTCGCTGTCGACGGAGAGGTCGGCGCCGCCGATCGCGTGTCCGGCCTCGGCGAGGGCCCAGAACACGCCGGCCGGGTAGGCGGCCCAGCTGGTGACGACCCCGGGGGCCAGGCCGTCGAGCGCGAGGTCGGTGATGGTGCCGTCGCCCTGGGTGCTGTGCAGCCGCACCCGGCCGTCCGCGCGGCGGCGGGCGGTGACCCTGGTGGTGTGCGGGAGGGCGATGGGCAGGACGAAGCCGTCGTTGTAGTCGGTGTGCTCACCGATCAGGTTCACCCGGCCGGGCGCGGCCCACACGCCGCTCGGCCGGGCGCCGTGGACGGCCTCGAAGTCGGTGGCGGCCCGGTCGATCATCTGCTCGGCTCCCGTACGTCGTGCGCGTGCGTCGTGTCGGCTCCCGTCGGTGCCTCCATCGGCTGACGGGAGTTGATTTCGACATAATCAAACATCATCGGCCGCCACAGTCAACACCTGCGGATTTCTCATCGCAACATGGACCGAAAGCGGCGCCTGATGGCCTGCCAGCAGGTCTACACCTGTTGACAAACGATCGGATATGTTTGATTCTGTTGGAGATCGGCACAGGCCGGCCGAAACTTCCCCGCAGAAGGAGCACAGCGGTGCACAAGACCGCGACCACGTTGGCCGACGGCCGCGAACTCGTCTACTACGACGAGGAGTTCGGCACGGTCCGGAACGCCGTCGACGAACGCCCGCTGGAGCCCGCCGCGAGCCTCTCCGAGACCCGGCTCGACCCGGTGCTCGGCGAGTGGGTGACCGTCGCCGCCCACCGCCAGCAGCGGACCTACCACCCCCCGGCCGGCGAGTGCCCGCTCTGCCCCTCCCGGGACGGACGGCTGAGCGAGGTCCCGGCGGCCGACTACCAGGTCGCGGTCTTCGAGAACCGCTTCCCCTCGCTGGCCCTGGACTCGGCCGCCCACGTCACCGCCCACGAGGACGACCCCCTGCGCACCCTCCGGCCGGGCACCGGCCGCTGCGAGGTGGTCTGCTTCGCCCCCGACCACGACGCCTCCTTCGCCGACCTGGACGAGGCCAGGGCCCGCCTGGTGCTGGACGCCTGGACCGACCGCACGGCCGAACTGTCGGCCCTGCCCGAGATCCGGCAGGTGTACTGCTTCGAGAACCGCGGCGAGGAGATCGGCGTCACCCTCGCCCACCCGCACGGGCAGATCTACGCCTTCCCCTTCGTCCCCTCCCGCACCATGCGGATGATCGGCCGCGCCGAGGCGCACCGTGCGAGCACCGGGCGGAACCTCTTCGAGGACCTCGTCGCCGCCGAACGGGCCACCCCCGAGCGGCTGGTGCTCCGGGGCGAGCACTGGACGGCCTTCGTGCCCTTCGCCGCCCGCTGGCCGTACGAGGTCCACCTCTACCCCAACCGCCGGGTGCGCGACCTCACCGCGCTGAACGAGGCCGAGCGCGCCGAGTTCCCCGGCCTCTACCTCGACCTGCTGCGCCGCTTCGACCGGCTGTTCCCCGCTCCCGCCGGCTCCGCGCCGAACCGGACCCCGTACATCTCCGCCTGGCACCAGGCGCCGAAGGACGGCGGCGACGAACTCGCCCTGCACCTGGAGCTGTTCACCGTCCGGCGCGCTCCCGGCAGGCTCAAGTACCTGGCGGGCGTGGAATCCGGACTCGACGCCTTCGTCACCGACGTGAGCCCGGAGGCCGCCGCCGAGCGGCTGCGCGAGGCCGCGGCCCACTGACCCGGCCCACAGGAGGACCCCGGCACGGCCGTCGATCGGGTCGTGCCGGGGTCGGGACGAGCTGCCGGGCTTCCCGACGTCAGGCCCCCAGGGGGACCGTCCTGCCGGCCCGGGTCAGGAGATCGACCACCGCTGCAGCGGCGATCCGGTGTCCGGTTCCTGCGTCACCCGTGCGCCGTCGGCGCCGGAGGCGGTGGTGAGCAGCAGGCCGCTGTGGGCCGAGGTGACGGTGTACGAGCCGTCGGCCGTCGGCCGGACGTTCCAGTGCTGGTTGGCGCCGCCGCTGCACGGCCACTGAATGATCTGGGCGCCGGCGGCGGTGGAGCCGCCGCTGACGTCGGCGCACATCGACGAGAGGCCGTTGACCAGCTCGTACGAGCCGTCGGGCTGGGGGCGGAACTGCCAGACCTGGTTGCTCCCGCCGGAGGCGGTCCAGGTGATGAGGGGGTTGCCGGCGGCGGTGCTGTGGTCGGCGTCGTCGAAGGCCTTGCCGCCCGTGGTCAGGGTGTGGTTGCCGCCGAGATCCGGCTCGACCGTCCAGGTGAAGACGGCCGAGGCGCTCGCGGTGCCGGAGGAGGCGGTGACGGTGACCTTCGAGACTCCGGGCCCGGTCGGGGTGCCGGTGATCAGGCCCGAGGGGCTGACGGAGAGTCCGGCGGGCAGCCCGGTCGCCGTGAAAGTGAGCGGCTTGCCGGCACTGTCGGTGGCGCCGAGCTGGAGGGAAGCGGCCTTGCCCACGGTGCCGGACCGGTCGCCGGGGGCGGCGAGGACGACGGCCTCGGGGGCCCTGCCGGTCGGGGCGAGGGCGAGGGCCTGCTCGGCCGCCGTGCGGCCGCCGCCGACCGTGCCGCCGGTGGTGTCGCTCCAGGAGCGGGCGGGCGCGGTCTCGGCGAGCCGGCCGGAGGTGCCGGACATGCCGATCACCAGGCCGCTGTAACGGTTCACCAGCTGGAACCGGCCCTTCCCGGCCTTGCTGGGGAGGATGAACCACTGCTGCCCGACGGTGGCGTCACTGTTGACGGCGCCGGTGGCGGTCAGCGCGGCGCCCCAGGCCCGGCCCGCCGTCGAGGTGGCGTCGACGCCCAGCAGCTGACCGGTGGCGGCGTTGACGATCCGGTAGGAGCCGTCGCCCTCGGCCAGGAACCGCCAGGACTCGCGGGCGGAGCCGGCCGCCTTGGCCGTGGAGGTGACGGCGGAGCCGCCGGCGGTCTGGGCGAGGACCCGGCCGTTGCCGTTCTGGATCCGGTAGGTCCTGGTCAGGTCGACCGGCGGGGCGGCCGGCGCGGAGGAGCCGACGGTCAGCTCGACGTACTGGCCGTCCGAGCCGGCGCAGGCGAAGGAGCAGTACGACCTGAAGGTCTTGCCGACGATCGTGGAGCCGGTCAGGCTGGCGCTGTCCAGGAACCAGCGGTACCAGGAGGCGGTGTGGTAGCCGCCGGTGTCGCCGAGCAGGGTCCACTTCTGGGTGGCCAGGTCCTTGGTGGCGTAGATCTGCTGCGGGGCGTTGCCGCTCTGGTCGACGGCCTGCGGAGTGCCGATGTAGAGACCCAGATAGGCGTCGTAGCTGATGTTCATGACGAACAGAGGTGTGCTCGGGGCGAGCGTGCCGGCCGCGATCTGCTGGCTGACGGTGCCGGGGTTGGCGGGGTTGTACTCCTTGGCCGGCGGGAGGTATCCGGTGGGGTTGGCGCCGTCGGCGGGCACCATGTCGCTCTCCAGGCCTCCGGCCCCGGGCTGCGACCACGCGCCGTCGTACCACTTCTGCCAGCTTCCCGGCGCCATCTTGGCGGACATCGGGGCCCGCGCGACGTGCTGCTGGAAGGCGCCCCAGCTGCCGCCCTTGTCGACGATCCGGGAGCCGTAGAAGACGTAGAAGTACCCGGAGGCGGTGTCAGCGAACAGCCGCTGGTCGCCGTCGCCGTAGGAGAAGGTCTGCTGCGGGAAGGCCGCGCTGTCACCGCGTGCGGTGCTGTACGGCGAGGTGATCACGTGGTCCCTGATGGTCCAGGTCCGGCCCTGGTCGGTGGAGACGGCGTAGTCGATCGCGTCGTAGTGCAGGCCGTCGCCGAAGGGCTGGGGGGTGAACTCGTTGTGCACCAGCCCGTACCAGGCCCCGCTGTCCGGGTCGACCCAGACCCCGGCCAGGTCGCAGTAGTTCCGCTGGGCGTAGTGCGAGCCCTGCGGCGCGTAGCTGGACTGCCGTCCGGTGGGACTGTTGTTGCAGCGTGCGGTGGTGTCGTCGTTGCGGTCGGACGGGTCGGCGGGGTTGACGGCGTCGCTGATCGCGGACGACCTGGTGGCGCTGTCGAAGTCCCGGCCGGTGAAGAAGTCCCACTGCCGGGAGTCCTTGGCGCCGTACAGCGCGTGGGACTGCTGGAAGTAGAAGGTGCCGTCCTTGTCGGTGTAGGGACTGGCCTGGGTGTCGTCGGGGTAGGCGTACGAGCCGGTCCGGCCGACCGAGACCGTGTACGTGGCGGGGGCCGGCTGGCCGGCGGCCGGTGCGTCGGCGGGCGCCGGGGCGGCGGCCAGGGTGCCGGCGCCGAGCGCCGCCAGGGTGGTGGCGGCGGTGAGGGCTCGGGCCCATCGGGTGTGTCTGGGTGACACTGGTACTCCTCTTCCGTGGCGGGGCGCACCGATGCGCCCCTGCTGTGGGGGGTGCGGAACGGGAGAGTGGTCCGGGGAGGCGGGCGGTCAGCCGTCCGCCATGCGGAAGTCGTACTGCGGGGGCACCGCTGTACCGGGGTGGACGGCGAGCCAGAGGGTGTCCAGGGAGAGCTCGCCCTCGC
Source organism: Kitasatospora sp. NPDC054795 (assembly GCF_053611565.1). Taxonomy (NCBI): domain Bacteria; kingdom Bacillati; phylum Actinomycetota; class Actinomycetes; order Kitasatosporales; family Streptomycetaceae; genus Kitasatospora; species Kitasatospora sp. NPDC054795. The sequence goes on along the minus strand of NZ_JBSHAP010000009.1, from coordinate 113,398 downwards.
GCATGGTGTCGACCTGGATGCCCTCGGCCAGCAGCCGCCGGACCCGGTCGTCGTCGCCGCGGGCGTGCGCCGCCTCCGCCTCGGCCAGCCTGATCCGGCCGTGCGCCCGGTCGGCCGGGGAGAGCGCCTCGATCAGCGCGAGTGCCTCGGCGGGGCGCTCGGCGCGCCGCAGCGACTCCAGCGTCTCGATCGTCAGCTCCCGCAGGTCCGGCCGGAGTCGGTGCGCCGAACACATGAGATCGGCGGCCGCCGACCGGTCCGGGGTGAGGAGGGCGAGCGAGCGCAGCGCCCAGGGCGAGGGCTGGACGGCGGCGGAGCGTTCGAACGCCTCGTGGGCGGACTCCCGCTCCCCCGCCGCCAGGCGCAGCAGCCCGAGCTGGTACAGCGCGTGCCAGTCCGTGGCGCTCCCCTCCAGCCGCCGCCGCCAGTGCGCCCCAGTGACCGGCTCGGCCGGCGGGTCGCAGACCGGGAGCGTGCCGGTCTTGAGGAGCTGCCGCCAGGGTTCCTGGGCGGCGGCCGGCTCGCCGAAGGGCAGGGCGGGCGAGGCGGGCAGGGCGCCGGCCTCGATCTCCAGAGCGGCCCAGCCGCCGCCCTCGGACAGCACCTCCTCGGGCGCGCCGAACTCCCCGGCCCGGGCGTCGGCCAGCTCCAGCTCCAGCGGCGGGAGCAGCCGGTCCAGCGCCTCGCCGGCGACCTGCCGGGCATTCGCCCAACTCCCGTGCACGGCCGCGGGGTCGGCCTGCAGCAGCCCGTACGCCTCGGTCCAGGACCAGGTGGCGCCGGCGGGCATCGGCAGGTGCTCCAGCTGGGTGCGGGCCAGGCCCGCCTGGATCTCCAGGTAGGCGGAGTCCGGGCCGGAGAGCCACTCCTGCCAGTGCCTGCCGCCGGTGGCGGTGCCCCAGCAGAACAGCTTGCGGCCGCGCAGCCGGGCCGTGGAGGTCTGGACGAGCCCGGCGCCGGTGCCGTCCAGGGCGGCGATCCAGGGGCGTTCGCCGCCGGGGAGGTCGAGGAAGTAGTCCGCGGCGCGCGCCGCCCGGCCGGGGTAGCTGCGGTCGGCGCCGTCGACCTCCGGGAAGGGCACCCGGCGCAGGTCGCTGACGTAGTCGCAGTGGAAGGCGTGGCCGGCCGGGCCGAGGACGCGCACGTCCCGGTCCTGGGGCACGGCGATGTTGGACCACCAGTAGACCGGCGTCTCGGTCGGCGCGGGGTTGTGCACGGCGATGCGGACGTACAGCACCGGGGAGCCGGCGGGCAGCCAGGTGTCCATCCGCAGCACCAGGCGCCGCAGCCGCTCGAAGGCGTACATCCGGAGCACCGGAGTGCCGTCGGGCGCGCTCACCCGGACGGCGTGCAGCGGCTCGCAGGTCAGCGGCCAGTGCCCGGTGGCGCCGAGGTTCCACTCCACCCCGCCGGCCAGCCAGGCGTCGCGCAGGGCGAGGTTGGCGGGCTGCAGGATCCGGTTGCGGTGCAGCAGCTCCCGCCCGGTGGGGCGGTGGACCAGGGACCACAACCGCCCGCCGAGGGAGGGCAGGAAGGTCGCGGTGAGGGTCTCGTTCTCCAGGACCACGCACGGCAGTTCGCGCTCGGTGCGGACGCGGTCGTACCCGCCCTGCCGGGTGTACGGCAGCAGGGTGTCGGGCACCCCGTAGGCCAGGTTGCGGCGCATCTCGTCGTCGATCCCGGCGCCGGCGCCGGTCTGCCGGGGCAGGCCGTGCAGGATCGGCAGGGTGCCGCCGACCGGATCGGGGGTGCCGTGGATGCGGAGCAGGTCGGTGCGCAGGGTCGAGGTCACTTGCCGATCCCAACTGTCATGCCCTGGATGATCCGCGAGCCCATCCAGGAGAAGAGCGCGATCATCGGGGCGAGGATGATGCAGACCCCGGCGAACATCGTGCCGAAGTCCAGGCCGTTGAACTGCTGTGCCGCGACGAACGAGGAGAGCGCCACCGGCAGGGTGATCGTCCCCTGGCTGTTCGTCAGGACGAGGGCGAACAGGGTCTCGTTCCAGGCGGTGATGAACTGCAGGAGGAAGGCGGTGACCAGCCCGCCCCGGGCGACCGGGAGCACCACCTGGAGGAAGGTGCGCAGCGGGCCGGCGCCGTCCAGGACCGCGGCCTCCTCCAGCACGCCGGGGATGCCGCGGAAGAAGCCGGTCAGCAGGAAGACGGTGAACGGCATCGCCAGGCCGACGTAGACCAGTCCGAGGCCGAGGTCGCTGTCGGTCAGGTCCACCCGGGACAGGCCGATGAACAGCGGCACCACCAGGACCTGGCCGGGCACGCCGAGGCCCATGGCGAAGCTCATCGTCAGCGCCGAGGAGGTCCGCGAGCGGCGCCGGGCGAGGGCGTAGGCGCAGGGGGCGGCGAGGGCGACCGCGACCACGGAGGAGAGGCCGGCGGTGAGCACGCTGTTGAGGGCCGCCCGCGCGAAGCCGCCCTCGTCGAGCGCGGTGGTGTAGTTGCCGGTGTCCGGGCTGGTCGGCAGGCCGAAGCCGTGCCGCAGGATGTCGGGGCCGCTGCGCAGCGAGGTCAGCAGGATCCACAGCACCAGCAGCAGGTCGGCGGCGACGACGGTCCAGACGGCGGTCGTGCCGATCCTGCTCGCGAGTCCGGTGGGTCGGTTACTGCGTCGCACGGGAGGGACCTTTCCGGTTGGGTGCGGGGGGCCGGGACGCGCCGGGTCAGTACTCGATCGGTTCGCGGCGCAGCAGGCGGCGCAGCACGACGGTGATCAGGGTGACCATGGCCAGGCTGACGATCGCGGCGGCGGTGGCCGTGCCCAGCCGGGGGACGGTGCCCTGCGGGAAGGCCTCGGCGTACACGTACACGGCGGTGTTCCAACTGCTCACCGGCGGATAGGCGTTGGTGCTGCCGCCGTAGAGCAGGATCAGCTCGAAGATCTTCACCGAGCTGACGGTCCACAGCACCGCGCAGACCGCGATGACGTCCCAGGCGCACGGCAGGGTGATGTGCCGGAAGCGCTGGAAGGCGCCGGCGCCGTCGAGTTCGGCCGCCTCGTAGAGGTAGTCGGGGATCTGGTCGACCGCCGCCATGATGATGGAGGTGTAGTAGCCGGTCGCCGTCCAGACCAGGGTGCCCAGGACCATCGGGAGCAGGTTGTCCGTCGACAGCCACTTGGGCGGTGTGGTCACCCCGAAGAGCTTCAGCGCCTGGTTGACCGGGCCGGTGGGCGAGAACAGGAACCCGGCGGCGATACCGAAGACCATGCCGTTGACCAGCGAGGGGAAGAACAGCACCGACCGGGCGAACAGCCTGGCCCGCATCTCGCGCAGCACCAGGGTCAGCGCGAAGCTGAGCACGAAGGTGATCGTGCCGCCGACGACCATCAGTTCGAGCGTGTTGAACAGCGCGGTGCGGAACCTCGGGTCCTGGAACAGCAACAGGTAGTTCCGCGGGCCGCGCCACTCCATCTCGCCCATGCCGTCCCACGTGTACAGGCTGGTCCACAGGGCGTAGCCGACCGGGGCGACGAACAGCACCGCGTACACGATCAGCGCGGGCGCGGTGAACGGCCAGAACACCCGGCGGCGCTGGCGCTCCAGCGGGCCGACGCCGGGCCGGGCGGCGCGCTCGGACCGGCCCGGGGCGGCGTCCGTCCGGGGCGGGTTGTCGATCGTCGTCGCCACCGTCAGCCCTGGGTCTGCCAGTAGGTGATCTGGTCGGCCTTGCACTTGGCGACGAACCGGTCGGCCGTCGTCTTGCCGTGCCACAGGTCCAGGTAGTTCTCGTTCAGGACCTTGGGCAGCCAGCTGCCGGCCACCCCGTCGAAGCCGAGGCGGACGGTCGGGGCGTCGAGGGCCTTCTGGACGTCGGCCAGTTCGGCCGGCGCGGGGATGTCGGCCCGCGGGGTGAGGTTGAGCGCGGTGGTGGAGATCCCGGCCAGGTGCTTCTTCTGCAGGAAGAAGGCGATGAACTTCTGCGCGGCGGCGGCGTTCTTGGCGCGCTTGGGGCTCGCGAAGCCGATCAGGTTGGCGTCCGGGGTCTTCGCGGTGGGCGGCAGCATCGACGCCATCTTCCAGCCGGCCGGGACCTGTTTGGCGACCTCGGCGGTGACGTAGTTGCCGTCCATGTAGAAGGCGGCCTTGCCACTCGCCCAGTTGGTCTCCTGGGTCGGGTACTTGGTGGCGTCGTAGCCCTCGATCAGGTGGCCGCCCTTCACCAGCTGCTCCACCTGCTGCGCCGCGGTGAGGACCGCCGGGTTGTCCCAGGTCGCGCCGGACTTGTCCGCGGCGAGCTGCGCGACGTTCACCCCCGCCCCGTTGAGCAGGTAGTCGAAGTACAGCGCGTTGCTCCACGGGTCCTCGCCCTCGGAGGCGATGCACGCCTTCCCGGCCGCCTTCAGCGCGTCGCAGACCTTGAGCAGTCCGGCCCAGTCGGTGGGCGGACTCGGCATGGCGGCGGTGATCGCCGGGTCGGCAGCGTTGTAGAACATGGCGTTGGTGACGACCTCGTACGGGATCACGTAGTGGTTGGAGCCGGACGGGTCCTTCGGCAGCATGTCGAAGTACTTGGCCGGGACGACCTGGGAGACCGGGACGTTCTCCTCGGGCACCTGCAGCTGCAGCACCGGCGAGAGGTCCAGTGCCTGGCCGGCCGCGGCGGTGGTGCCGTAGACCTTGTCGTCGGACTCGTCCCACAGGTCCGGGGCCCGGTTCGCGGCGATCGCCGGGCCGATCTTCTTGGCGATGTCCCGGCCCGCCCAGGTGACGTCCACCTTGGCGCCGGTGGCGGCGGTGAAGTCGTCGATCGCGGCCTTCAGCACCTTGGCCTGCGGCTCGTCGGCGCGCCACATCGACCAGTAGGTGAAGCTGCCGGCGGCCTTCGCGCCGCCCTCCGAGCCGCTGCCGCAGGCGCTCGCCCCGAGCGCGAGGGCGACGGCGGTGGCCGCCCCGATGACGCGGGCGGCGGGCATGGTCGTTCTCCCCATGGGTGGTTCCTCTCGGAGGCGCGAGATGCCGCGCGGACGTGTCGTCAGCCGGGGCCCGAGGACGGGGAGCGGCTGGATGGCTGGGACGATACGGTCGGGTTGACCGGTAAATCAAGAGTCCTTGCAAAAACCTGCTCCGGGTTGCGGCAGTCCGACATCGACTGCGCGAGGGAAGCTCAAGTGACGAACTGGAACAGGGCTTTGATCAACCTTGACGCCCCCTCATCGGTGCCCTACGTTTCACCGAAAGCAAGTTGACCGGTAAAGTCGAAGGATCCAGTCATGGTGACGATGCAGGACGTGGCCGAGCGCGCCGGGGTCACGAAGCAGACCGTCTCCAACGTCATCCGGGGGCGGGGGGCCGTGAGCCCGGCGACCGCGGCCCGGGTGCGCGCCGCGATCGAGGAGCTGGGGTACACCCCCAACCTGGTCGCGCGCTCCCTGGCCACCGGCGCCACCAGGACGGTGGGCCTGTTCGTCCCCACCGTGACGGGCTCCTTCTACGCCCACATCGTCGAGGAGGTCGAGGACGTCCTCGACGCGAACGGCTACCACCTGCTGCTCTGCACCACCCGGCTCGACGGCGAGCGCGCCAAGCGGCACCTGGCCGGGCTGACCAGCCGCTCGGTGGACGCGCTGCTGATCGCCGGCGACCGGGACCTGATCGACCACCTGCCGCTGCTGGCCGAGGCCTCCTTCCCGGTCGCCCTGTGCGCCTGGGAGACCGACGCCCCCGACCGCTTCCCGGTGGTCACCATCGACTACGAGCGGGCCGGCCACCTGGCCGGGCGCCACCTGCGCGAACTCGGGCACGAACGCGTCGCCGTGCTCGCCAGTCCCGACCACACCCCGCGGGTGGCGGGCTTCCGGCGCGCCTTCACCGCCGACGGCCTGACCGTCCCCGACGCCGCCGTCCACCTGGCGCCCGAGCCCACCCCCGCGGGCGGCTTCGCCGCGGCGACGGCGGCGCTCACCGCCGACCCGGCGATCACCGCGCTCTTCGCCACCCACGACGTCCTCGCCCTGGGGGCGCTGGAGGCCGCCCGGGAAGCGGGCCGCTCCGTGCCCCACGACCTGTCGATCGTCGGGCACGACGACAACCCGGAGGTCGGCGTGGCCCGACCGGCGCTCACCAGCGTGGCCATCCCCAAGCGGGAGATGGCCCGGGAGGCGGTCGAACTACTGCTGCGCGCCCTCACCCGCTCCGGCAGCCCGGCCAACTCGATCCAGCTGCTGCGCCCCCAGCTCGTCGTCCGCGACAGCACCGGCCCGGCCGGCGGCCGTTGAACCGGCCCGGTCCGGCGGACCGCTGCCCCGGGGCAGCTCCCCGGCCTCCGGTCGGCGCGCCCGGCCTCCGGCGGCGAGCACACCGCTCCCGCGTCCGAGCAGTTCCACGCAGTTCCGCGCAAAGATCTTCCCTCGCGCGGGCGGCACTAGACTTCCGCCATGCTCAAAGCTGACCGCACCTCCCGGATCCTCACGCACCTCACCGAGACGGGCAGCGCCGACGTGCACGAGCTGGCCGGGCTCCTGCGGGTGTCGGCGGCCACCGTCCGCCGGGACCTGCAGGAGCTCCACGACCAGGGCCTGCTGCACCGCACCCGCGGCGGGGCGGTCACCGGCGCCGTCAACCTCGAACTGCCGCTGCGCCACAAGCACGGCACGCGGCAGGCGGAGAAGCGCCGGATCGCCCTGGCGGCCGACCGGTTGGTGCCCGACGGCGCGGTGGTCGGCCTGACCGGCGGCACCACGACCAGCGAGCTGGCCCGCGTCCTGGCCGAACGCGGCGGGATCACCATCGTGACCAACGCCGTCAACATCGCGGCCGACCTGATCGTCCGGCCGGACATCCGTCTGGTGGTGGTCGGCGGCATCGCCCGGACCACCAGCTACGAACTGGTGGGGCCGGCCGCCGACCGGATGCTCGCCCAGTACCACCTCGACATCGCGTTCATCGGCGTGGACGGCCTGACCCCCCAGCAGGGCTGCACCACGCACGACGAGATGGAGGCCCAGACCGACCGCGCGTTCCTGCGCAGCAGCGCGCGGTCGGTCGTGCTGGCCGACAGCAGCAAGGTCGGCCGGGTCACCTTCGCCCGGATCTGCCCGCTCTCCGAGGTCCACGACCTGGTCACCGACGCCGAGGTCACGGCGGAGCAGGAGGAGGCGATCGCCACCGACGGGGTACGGGTCCTGCGCGCCTGACGCCCGGATCCGGGAGACCCGGATCCCGAGGGTCCGGAGCCCGCACCCACCCGTGCAACGCCCGGCCGGATCTCCCGGCCGGGCGTTTCTGTCACCACAACGGTTGACATGAACTCACTGACACAGGAAGCTCTTTCGCATCTGCGCAGAATCAGCGCGTATCAAGCATCTCCGATCATCCATCAAGCGCATACGAAGGCGGTAACTGCGGTGGACAAACGTGTGCCGGCCCTCCTCACGGTGTGCGCCCTCGGCGCCCTCGCCCTCACCTCCTGCGGCAGCGGCGGTGGCGGCGGCGGCACCGACGCGGACGGCAAGGTGACGCTCAAACTGGTCGCCGCCGACTACGGCGACAAGGAGTCCAACAGCTCGAAGGCCTACTGGAACGGCGTCGCCTCCGCCTTCACCGCCGCCAACCCCGACATCAGGGTCGATGTCCAGGTGGTGAACTGGAACGACATCGACCAACAGGTCAAGACGATGATCCAGAGCGGCAACGTACCGGACGTCCTGCAGACCGGCGGCTACGCCGACAAGGTCGCCGACGACCTCCTCTACAAGGCGCAGGACGTCCTGTCGCCCGCCACCCGGAGCAACCTGATCGACAGCTTCGCCAAGGCCGGCGAGGTCAAGGGCGTGCAGTACGGCATACCGTTCGTCTCCTCCACCCGGCTCCTGTTCTACAACAAGGCGATCCTCCGGCAGGCCGGGATCACCCAACCGCCCACCACTTGGGAGGAATTGCGCAAGGACGCCGAGCAGATCAAGGCCGCGGCGCCCGGCGTCACCCCGTACGCGCTGCCGCTCGGCCCGGAGGAGGCCCAGGGCGAGAGCATGCTCTGGGAGCTCGGCAACGGCGGCGGCCCCACCGACAAGGACGGCAGGTACACCCTCGACAGCCAGGCCGACATCGACACCTTCTCCTGGCTCAGGTCCAACCTCGTGGGCCCCGGCCTCACCTACCCCAACCCGGCCACCACCGACCGCAAGACCGCCTTCGCCGACTTCGCCGCGGGCAAGGCCGCCATGCTCAACGGCCACCCGTCACTGATCCGGATGGCCCAGGCGGGCAAGGTCGACTACGGCGTGGCCCCCGTCCCCGGCAAGGCGGGCCCGCTCACCACCACCCTCGGCGTCGCGGACTGGATGATGGCGTTCAAGAAGAACGGTCACCGCGAGCAGATCAGGAAGTTCCTCGACTTCGCGTACGCCGAGGACAACATGCTCCGGTTCGACGAGACCTACAACCTGATGCCGGTCACCCAGGACACGCTGCGCGAGATGACCACCGGCGGCAAGCACCCGGACCTCGAACCGTTCTTCGCCCCGCTGCCGCACGCCGCCTTCTACCCGCTGGGCGACACCAGCTGGGACATCGTCTCGGCCGAGCTCAAGAAGAGCGTCGGCAGCGCCGTCTCCGGCGACCCGGCCAAGGTGCTCGGCGACCTGCAGAAGAAGGCCCAGGACGCCGTCGCCGACAAGTGACCCCGCGGAAGGCACCCCCGTGACCTCCAGCTCTCCCACCGCCGGGTCCCCCGCGGTCCCCGGCTCCCCCACCACCGGCTCCCCCACCGGCCCCGGCGCCGCCACCGGCTCCCCCGCACCGTCCGCGGGCCCACCGCGCCGCCCCGCGCCGTCGGCCTCCCGCCCGGGCCGGCTCGGGCCGCTGCCCTGGATCGCCCCGGCCGTCCTGCTGATCCTCGCCGTCGTCCTGTGGCCCGTCTACGAGATGGTCCGCACCTCCTTCCTGCGCATCAGCACCAGCGGCTTCGTCCGGGGCCCGGCCGGCCTGGACAAGTACCGCAAGCTCTTCGGCGAGGCCGACCTCGGCCACGTGCTGCTCGCCACCGTGGTCTGGACGGTCGTCGTGGTCGGCCTGACCATGCTGCTCTCGCTCGGCCTGGCCCAGCTCTTCAACCAGCGCTTCCCCGGCCGCCGGTACGCCCGCTGGGCCCTGATCGTCCCCTGGGCCGCGTCGGTGCTGATGACCGCCATCGGCTTCCGGTGGATGCTCGACCGCACCGCCGGCGTGCTCAACACCGCCATGACCGACCTCGGCCTGATCGACGGCCCCCGGGACTGGCTCGGCACCCCCGCGACGGCCTGGCCCTGGATGGTGTTCGTCGCGGTCTTCGTCTCGCTGCCGTTCACCACCTACACCCTGCTCGCCGGCCTGCAGACCGTCCCCGCCGACGTGTACGAGGCGGCCCGGACGGACGGAGCCTCGCCCTGGCAGACCTACCGGCGGATCACCCTGCCGCTGCTGCGCCCGGCCTTCCTGGTCGGCGTCGTCATCAACCTGATCAACGTCTTCAACTCCTTCCCCGTCATCTGGGCCATGACCCGGGGCGGCCCGAGCAGCGACACGGCCACCACCACGGTGTTCATGTACCAGGTGAAGAGCACCGACATCGGCGAGTCCGCGGCCGTCTCGGTGGTCAACTTCGCACTGGTGGTGCTGATGGTCCTGGCCTTCCTCAAGGTCAGCCGCTGGAACGGGGAGGAGAGTTGAGGGCCCGGCGGGGCCGCCGCCCGATCCGGCCGCGCACCGTCGTGCTCGCCGGCGTCGCCTGGCTGCTGGCGGCGGTCTTCCTGCTCCCGTACCTGGAGATGGTCGTCACCGCGCTGCGCCCGGCCGACGAGCTGCGCGACGCGGGCTACCTGCCGCACCACTTCGCCTGGTCCAACTTCGTCGGCGTCTGGCGCGACTCCACCCTCGGCGGCAACCTGAAGGTCACCCTGCTGGTCGCCGGCGGGTCCACCGTGCTGGCGCTGCTGGTCGCCCTGCCCGCCGCGTACTGCACCGCCCGGTTCCGGTACCGGGGCCGGCGGCTCTTCCTGCTGCTCGTCCTGGTCACCCAGATGTTCCAGCCGACCTCGCTGCTGGTGGGCCTCTACCGCGAGTTCTACCGGCTCGGCATGCTCAACTCGGTCTGGACGCTGATCCTCTGCAACGCCGCCTTCAACCTGGCCTTCGCGGTCTGGATCCTCACCGCCTACATCTCGGCCATCCCGGTGGAACTGGAAGAGGCCGCACTGCTCGACGGCCTCGGCCGGCTCGGTGCCCTGCGCCGGGTGGTCCTGCCACTGGCCATGCCCGGCGTGGTCACCGCGGTGATCTTCACCTTCATCTCGGCCTGGAACGAGTTCGTGATGGGCCTGACCCTGTCCACCGAGCCGGGGAGCCAGCCGCTCACCGTCGGGATCAACAGCTTCATCGGCAACTACACCGTCGAGTGGAACTACCTGTTCGCCGGGTCGGTCGTCGCGATCGTGCCGGTCGTGGTGCTGTTCGCCCTGATCGAGCGGCACGTGGTCTCGGGACTGACCGCCGGATCGGTCAAGTAGCCGACCGCACCCACGGGTTGAACCTCCGCCGCCTCTTCGAAGGAGCCCGCCGCATGGCCCCCGCCAGCCCCGACCCCGTCGGCACCCCCACCTCCGGCGGCACCGCCGGCACGCCCTCCCGGACCGCCGCCGAGATCGCCTCGCAGCCCGACTGCTGGCGCCGCGCCGCCGACTCCCTGGCGCGGCACACCCCCGCCCTGCCCCGCCGGGGCGAGCGGATCGCCGTCGTCGGCTGCGGCACCTCCTGGTTCATGGCCCAGGCCTACGCGGCCCTGCGCGAGGGCGGCGGCCACGGGACCACGGACGCCTTCGCCGCCTCGGAGTTCCCGCCCGGGCGCGACTACGACCGGATCCTGGCCATCTGCCGCTCCGGCACCACCACCGAGGTGCTCGACCTGCTTGGCCGGGCCCGCACGGCCGGGGTGCCCACCAGCACCGTCACCGCCGATCCCGCCACCCCGGTCGCGGCGCTCGCCGACGCCGTCGCCGTCCTGGATTTCGCCGACGAGCGCTCCGTCGTGCAGACCCGCTTCGCCACCAGCGTGCTCGCCCTGCTGCGCGCCCACCTGGAAGCCGAGGGCGCGCTTCCGGCGGGAGTCCACCCGCTGTCCCGCGCGGTCCGGGACGCCGAACGGGCCGTCGCGGTGCCGCTGCCCACCGAACTGCGCGACGCCGGACAGTTCACCTTCCTCGGGCGCGGCTGGACGTACGGGCTGGCGCTGGAGGCCGGGCTGAAGCTGCGCGAGGCGGCGGGCGCCTGGACCGAGGCGTACCCGGCGATGGAGTACCGGCACGGGCCGATCAGCATCGCCGAACCGGGCCGGGTGGCCTGGGTGTTCGGCGCGCCGCCCGCCGGGCTCGCCGAGGACATCAGCCGGGCCGGCGCCCTCCTGGTCGCCGGATCCGGTGGAACGGACGGCGACCTGGACCCGCTGGCCGACCTCGTCCGGGCCCAGCGGCTGGCCGTCACCGTGGCCGAGTCGCGGGGCTGCGACCCGGACCGGCCGCGGCACCTCACCCGCTCCGTCGTCCTCGGGGACCAGCACCGTCCCTGACCGGCACCGCGCCCGACCGGTGCCGTGCCCGACCAGGTCCCAATCAGGTCCCGACCAGGTCCCGACCGCCCACCTCTCCAACGTCGAACGGAGACACCACCGTGCGCCTGCTCCGGCCCCACCTCCGCCGGGCCGCCCTCACCGCGGCCCTGGCCGTCCTCCCCGCCCTGGCCGGGCCCGTCCTCCCCGCCCGGGCCGCGACCCCCGGCTCCGCCGTCCTCGACCAGGGCCACCAGAGCGTCACCTGGCAGAGCCCGCAGTACGCCAAGGGCACCCTCGGTGACCCCGGCAGCTGCCCCCCGGCCGCACAGGACCCGGGCGGCACGGTCTGCGACCACTTCGACCTCACCGTGAACGTACCGGCCGGCTACTGGGACGACAATCCGGAGGGCGGCGTCCCGGTGTCCGTCCGCTGGCAGAACCCCGCCGACGACTTCGACCTCTACATCTACGACGCCACCGGCAAGCAGGTGGCCACCAGCGCGGGCACCGCCGACCCGGAGGCCACGGTGATCCCGAAGGCCTCGGGCACCTACCGCGTCCTGGTGGTCCCCTACGACGTCCACGGCGGCTCCTACACCGGCACCGCCTACCTGCCGCAGACCGCCGACGCCGGCGACCTGACCGCCTTCGGCGGCTCCCAGGGCAGCTACGACATCTCCGCGGGCACCCTGAAGGCACGGGTCGACTTCCTCGCCGACGACCAGCTGCGCCTGCGCGCCGCCCCGGACGGCGTCCTCACCGATCCGGCGGGCAGCACGATCGTCCGCACGCAGCCCGAGCCGCAGCGCGACACCAGCACCTTCGACGCCGGCGCGTACTACGGCATCCGCTCCAAGGGCCTGGTCCTGCGGGTCTACAAGCACCCGCTGCGGTTCGGCCTGTACAAGGCGGACGACCGCACCGCCCTCTGGCAGGAGAGCGCCCCACTGCGCTGGAGCACCGGCGGACTGCGGCAGAGCCTGGTGCGCGGCGCGGACGAGCAGTTCTTCGGCGGCGGCGAGCAGAACGGCTCCTTCTCGCACCGCGACCGGACCGTCCACGTCGCCAACAGCACCGACTGGAACGAGGGCGGCTGGAACAACTCCCAGCCGTTCTACGTCTCCACCGCCGGCTACGGCGTCTTCCGCAACACCTTCACGCCCGGGATCTACGACTTCGGCTCGCCCGTCCGCACCGGACAGCAGGAACGCCGCCTGGACGCCTACTACTTCACCGGTGACGTCAAGGCGGTGATCGGCCGGTACACCGACCTGGTCGGCAAGCCCTTCATGCCGCCCGTCTACGGGCTGGAGCCCGGCGACTCCGACTGCTACCTGCACAACGCCAACCGCGGCGAACGCCACACCCTGGACGCGCTGAAGGTCGCCGACGGCTACGTGGACAACCAGATGCCGCTGGGCTGGATGCTGGTCAACGACGGCTACGGCTGCGGCTACGAGAACCTGCCGCAGACCGGCACGGGCCTGCGCAAGGACCACGCCCAGCTCGGTCTGTGGACCCAGAACGGCCTGCCCAACCAGGCCGAGGAGGTCAAGGCCGGCGTGCGGGTGCGCAAACTCGACGTGGCCTGGGTCGGCAACGGCTACGACTTCGCGCTGAACGCCTGCGACCAGGCCAAGGCCGGCATCGAGGACAACAGCGACGCCCGCGGCTTCGTCTGGCTGCCGGTCTCCTGGGCCGGGGCGCAGCGCTGCGGCGTGCTGTGGAGCGGTGACCAGAGCCTGTCCTGGGACTACATCCGCTGGCAGATCCCGACCTATGCCGGCGCCACCATGTCCGGCATCGCCTACAACACCGGCGACGTCGGCTCGATCTACCGCCGGGACCCCAAGATGTACGCCCGCGACCTGCAGTGGAAGGCCTTCCTCCCGGCGATCATGACCATGGACGGCTGGGCCCGGGACATGACGGGCAAGCAGCAGCGGGACCAGCAGCCCTGGCTGGACGGCGAGCCGTACACCTCGATCAACCGCAAGTACCTGCAACTGAAGGAACGGCTGCTGCCGTACATGTACACCCTCTCCGCGGAGGCCACCCGTACCGGCGTCGGCGCGGTCCGCCCGCTGGCCCTGGAGTACCCGCACGACCCGAACGCCCTCGGCCCGAACGCGAAGTACGAGTTCCTGGCCGGGCCCGACTTCCTGGTCGCGCCGGTCTACTCGGACACCACCGTGCGCGACGGCATCTACCTGCCCGAGGGCACCTGGACCGACTACTGGACCGGCCGCACCTACCAGGGCCCGACCACGGTCAACGGCTACTCCGCCCCGCTCGACACCCTGCCGCTGTTCGTCCGCGGCGGCGCGATCGTCCCGATGTGGCCCAAGGGCACGCTCTCTTGGGAGAACCGGGACCGCTCCGAGCTCGACTACGACCTCTACCCGCAGGCCGCGGGCGACTCCTCCTACACCCTGTACGAGGACGACGGCGTCACCCGGCGGTTCACCGCCGGCTCCTCGGCCACCCAGCAGGTGGACGTGCACACCAACCGCGCCGTGACCAACGTCCGCATCGGCGCCAGCGAGGGCGACTACGCCGGCAAGCCGGCCGAGCGGTCGTACCGCCTCACCGTGCACGGCCGCCCCGCCCCGCGCCTGGTGGCCGGCGACGCGGGCCTGCTCCCCCGGCTGGACTCGGCGGCCGCGCTCGACGCGGCCGCCTCGGGCTGGTACTACGACGCCGCGACCGGGGTGACGACGATCCGGACGCCGTCCCTCCCCACCGGCGATGGCTTCTCGCTCAACCTGGTCCACGGCGGCAACTGACCGCCCGACGGCGAGGGGCTTCCGCGCCGGTACGGCAAGGGGCCCGTACCGTGCGCGACGCACGGTACGGGCCCCTTTTCCTGCCGGGCGAAAGCCAGGGCAGAGGACTACAGCGGGCGGATGTTCTCGGCCTGCGGGCCCTTCTGGCCCTGCGTGACGTCGAACTCGACCTTCTGGCCCTCAACGAGCTCGCGGAAGCCCTGGGCAACGATGTTCGAGTAGTGGGCGAACACGTCCGCGCCGCCACCCTCCTGCGCGATGAAGCCGAAGCCCTTTTCCGCGTTGAACCACTTCACGGTGCCAGTAGCCATGAGAAATCTCCTTCGAGAGACTGTCCGAAGCCTGCACCACGCAGACTTTCGAGTCGCCGCGATGAGAACCCTCCGGGAAAGAGCCGGAAAACAAAAAATGCACCTGCGAAGAGCAGGCGCACACAAAGTTCATGGGAACCACAACTGCAACTAAAACAACCGTAGCAGACTTCGGGCCGCCACGGCGGATAACCACGCGAATATTTTCGCCTCACCCTTCCGGGCGCAACCCGTCACCCCCAGGGGGACGGCAACAACCGGTTGCCACGGGGAGATTGAGGGCGCCATGCCCCGCCCCGGCCCGGTCGCGACTTTCGCCACGCCCGGGGCACGGGCCGCCCCGAGGATGACCGGCAACGGATTCACCCCCGCCGGGACGGCCCGTTCCCTCGATTTTCGGAGCATACTGACCAGGATGACGAAATCACCGGCAGTCCGACGCCCTCTGCCCACCAGTCCCTTCAAGCCCCGGCCCGAAGCACCGCCCAAGCACTTTGCGGTCGGCGACCGCATCAGCCACGACAAGTACGGTCTCGGCCGCGTCATCGCGGTGGAGGACGGGGCCTACCCCGCGGTCCTCGTCGACTTCGGCACCCGACAGGAGCGGATCACCCCGCCGTACGCCGCCATGTACACCCTCTGACCGACACACCGGCGGCGATGCCGTCACCGCCCCGGGGTGCAGTCCGGACCCCGGCGGCGCAGCCGACGGTGCCCGGTCTCCGGGCCGCCACTGCGCACACCGCAGGGGCCGATCCGCCGTGGCCGTGCCGGGACTCCGGCACGGCCCGTACGCGCGCGCCCGCCGGCCCGCCCCCCGACCCCGCATCACCGTCGTCACCGACCGCATGCCGGTGACGACGGCCATCGGGTCGTCCGGGGCCGGAACCTCCTCCCTCCCCCGCGCCGGCACCGCTCCCGCCCCGCGCCCGGCGCGACACGCTCGTCATCCCCCTGCGGCCCCCGGTCGGCCTCGCCCCTCCTGCCGGCCGCTTCTACGACGCCGCCATGCTCGCCGAGGGCCGGCACCCCACCCGCGCGGCTCTCGACGCGGTCTCCACCACCCGGCCGGTGCTGGCCATCCACCAGTCCTTCCACCTCGGGGCGGTGAACAGCCGCGGCCTGCGGGAGCTGGGCTGTACGAGGGCCAGCGCGGACCCGGACGGCGGCGTCATCCGCCGCCGGCCCGGCCCCGTGGCCCGGCCCTTCGGCGAGCCCAACGGCGTCCTGGAGGAGACAGCCTTCAGTCCGGCCTCCGAGAAGGCCACCGTCCACTCCGCCGCCGACGCGAACAGCGACGCGAACGCCGACGACCCCGTTGCCGGGCTCGAAGTCCCCACCGACTACCAGTGGCACGGCTGCTGCTGACGGCGCATCCCGCGTCGCCGCCCCGCTCGCGACGGCCCGGCCGTCGCCGCTCCGGGCCGGTCAGCGGGCGAGTACCTGGCCGTCCTGAGGACGGTGATCCCGGGAGCGGCGCAGGTCGACGGTGACGTAGGTGCGTTGCAGCCAGCGGTCCGCCCCGTCGTAGCGGGGCCGGAAGGCGGTACGGCCGTGGACGGTGACGCGGTTGTCGATGACGACCAGGTCGCCGGGGGTCAGGCGCAGGGTGCGGGCGGTCTCCTCACAGGCCCGGCCGAACTCGGCCAGCGCGGCAGTGGCCCGAGGTGTGAGCGGGGTGGTGACGAGCTGGGCCACGCGGATGTCGGGGTCCTCCGATGCGCCGAACAGCACCGGTCGGGGTACGGCTGCGGCTCCGCTCTCGGCGTCCGGGCCGAAGGAGGGCGGTGGTGTGGTGATGAACTCCGGTGCGAACAGGGCCTCCCGGTCGGCCCGGGTGAGCAGCGGCAGCGCCTGGCGGATTCCGGCGACACGCAACCCGGCGATCCGGTCGTGGTCGGCGCGCAGGCACAGGAAGACCACGTAGTCCGGCGGGTGGGGGTGGAAGCCGTTCTCGGTGTGGAAGGACAGCGGCACCGATCCGGCGTTGCCGTGGAAGGCCTCCTGCCCGGGCACGGGCACCACGTCCTGCACGAGAGCGCCGGACTTCTCGGCCAGGTGGGCGAGCGGCTCGCCGAGCCCGCAGGCCACCATGGTGAGCAGCGCGGCGGGGACGGTGACCCGGCGCTGGACCGAGCCGGGCACGGCCGGTGTCGGGGCAGGGCCGCCTCGTCGACGGGCAGGCCGCCGATCACCAGGGTGCCGTGCGGGCCGGAGCTCCTGCGGAACCGGCGCACCGCACGGCGCAGCGGCAGCGGGAGCTCGTCCCAGGCGTCCCGGGCCCAGGCCACCCACTCGGGGCTGTCGACCCGGTCGCGCCCGCCGGCGGACAGGGAGCGGGCCAGCCGCTCGCACGCGCCGGCATCGGCCGGATCCCCCGAAACCCTGGTCGGCGACACGGTTCCGGCCCCGGGGCGGCCGCGGGACCGCGGCCGCCCTTCCGGCAGTGCCTCGTCGGTCCGGGCCCGTGCCGGTGCGCCGCCCGTGCGGTGCCGTCCTCACCACCGGAACCCCCCGACGCACGCGGTCGCGACTCCTGCCGGGCGGCAGCGCCTGTTCGTCCGCTTGCGGGGCCCTCGGCGCCGGTGCTCTCCTGCCGGTGTCAGGCAGTGCGACGATCGGAGCCGATGTGTCGTCCCCCGTTGCCGTCCCGCCCCAGGAGGCCGCCGACCGGCTGGCCATCCGCCGGCTGGTCGACGCCTACGCCCACTGTGCGGACCGCCGGGACGCCGAGGGGCAGATGGCTCTGTTCACCGAGGAGAGCCGCTTCCTGGTCCACATGGACGCCACGGCCGCCGAAGAGGCATCCGCCATCACCATGGCCGACGCCTTCGCCCAGGTCACCGGCCGCCCCGCGCTGGTCAACCTGCACTCCTCGTCCGGAACCGGCAACGCCATGGGCAACCTGGCGGCGGCGTACCACGCCAACACACCCCTGATCGTCACGTCCGGCCAGCAGCACCGGGAACGATCCGGGGCAGCGTCCCGTCCCTGGCCGCATGGAGGCCCACCGCGACCGGCGGGACCGACAGCCGCGAGTACGCCGGGGCGCTCTGGACCGGAAGGGCGGGCCGGCCGGCCGTGCGCCGGGAGGCAAGCACGAATGCGCGCACAGTCCACCACCCCACCCCGATCCGGACTAGTTTCGGCCTCCCGCGCAGGCCGGGCGAGCCCACGCGATCGTCGCGGGGCACCGAACTCCGGCCGCGACCCCAACCAGACGAGGGCCGGCACAGCGATGACCGATCTCCGCGACGGGCGACCACACAGCACCCCGGACGACTTGTGGTGCCCCTTCCCCTCCCTGACGAACACCCACGCCGAACAGGCCGACCGGCAGAGCCTGGCCTGGCTGGCGCGCCACCGGCTGCTGGACGGGCGCCTCCGGCAGTCCGACCGGATCGGGCGCCAACGCAGCGGTCACCTGGCCGCACGGACCAACCCCGAGGTCTCCGCCGAGATGCTGCGTCTGCTGTCCGACTGGTACGTCTGGCTCTTCGCCTTCGACGACGGGTACTGCGAGGACCGCGAACACGGCTACCACCCCGGGCCGTTGGCCCGCACGACCGCTCTCCTCTCCCGGGTGATCGACCCCGAGCCGCCCGGCGAGGAGGTCTTCGGCGGCCGGCTGTCCGGACCGGCCGGCGCCTACGCGACGGCCCTGCGGGAGATCCGGGACCGGGTCGCCGCACAGGCCTCACCGTCACAGCTGTTCCGGTGGGAGTGCACGGTCCGCGAGTACCTCTCCGCGCAGGTGTGGGAGGCCGCCAATCGCGAGGCGGGCACGGTGCCGGGCCTGTCCGAGTACGTGGCCATGCGCAGGCATGCCGGAGCCACGTACACCTGCCTCGCCCTGGTCGACATCGCGGCCGGCCGCGAAGTCCCGGCCGCGGAGGCGGACGGCCGTTCGCTGCGCAGGCTCAGGGACCTCACGGCGAACCTGGTGAGCTGGGACAACGACCTGTACTCCCACGCCAAGGAGACCGTGGGCGGCCAGGGCCGCCACAACCTGGTCGAGGTCCTGGCCCGCCACCACCGCTCTTCTCCGGCCGAGGCCCGACGGTCGGCCGTCGCCATGCGTGACGCCGAGATGCGCGCGTTCATCGGACTGAGCCGAACCGTCCACGCGAACGGCGGCGACGCGGCCTCCGCGTACGCCCGGAGCCTGGGACTGTGGCTGCGCGGACACATCGACTGGTCCCGCGGCAGCTCCCGGTTCGACGTGCCCGCCCCCACGGCGAGGCCCTGATGCGCGAGAACGACGCCCCGCCCGTCGCGGTGCCGTGCGCGCCGGGCCGCCTGCCCCTGCTCGGACACCTGCTCCCACTGCTGACCGACCCCCTGCCCTTCCTCCAGTCGCTGGCCGAACACGGCCCGGTGGTGCGGATCCACCTGTGGCGCAGGCCGGTTCACGTCCTCACCGAACCGAAGCTGGTGCACCGGCTGCTCGTCGAGGACGCCGCGAAGACCGAGAAGGGCTTCATCTTCGACAAGGCCCGCGGCGTGCTGGGCAACGGTTTGTTCATCTCCGAGGGCGCGTTCCACCTCCGCCAGCGGCGCCTGGTCCAGCCCGCCTTCCACCGCGACGGCATCCGCCGGTACACCGCCCTGACCGCGCGACTGGCCGCGGCCGCGGTGTCCCGCTGGGAGCCCGGACGGGCGGCGCCGATCGAGCATCGGATGCACGATCTCGCCCGGGACATCGTGGTCGAGGCGCTGTTCGCCGCCCGCCTGAGCGACGCCCAAAAGGCCCGGATCGACCGGGCCGTGCCCGTGGTCCTCACCGGATTCGTCCAGCGGGCGCTCTACCCGTCGCCGCTACTGGAGAAGCTGCCCGTACCGGCCAACCGGCGCTTCGACATCGCGGTCCGGGACCTGCGCACCGCTGTGGACGAGATCGTCGCCCGGGCCGCCCTCCGGCATCAGGGCCGGGACGACACGCTGCTGTCGCTGCTGCTGACCACCCGCGACGAGGAGACCGGACTCACCATGGCACCGGTCCAGGTCCGGGACGAGGCGGTCTCGCTGCTCCTGGCCGGCACCGAGACGACCGCCACCACGCTCGCCTGGCTCTTCCACGAACTCGCCGGGCGCCCGGACCTGCAGGACGAGCTGAGCGAGGAGGTGCGCGCCGTCGCCGGGGACGGCGCCGTATCCCTGGAGGACCTGCCACGCCTGGAACGCACCGGGCACGCGATCAGCGAGACCCTCCGGCTCCACACCCCCAACTGGATCCTGATGCGCCGGGCGGTGGCGCCGCTCCACTACGGCGACGCCCTCCTGGCCCCGGGGGCAGAGATCCTCTTCAGCCCGGCCGCACTGCACCGCTCCCCGCAACTCCACCCCGACCCGTTGCGATTCGATCCCGAGCGCTGGCGCCGCCCCGGGAACCGTGCCCGTCCCGGGCTGTTCATCCCCTTCGGCGCCGGCCGCCACAAGTGCGTCGGCGAGTCCTTCGCCCGGGCCGAGATGCTCGTCATCGCCGCTACCGTCCTCGCCCGCCTGCGGCTCCGGCCGGCGACGGCCGGCTCCCTCCGGGAGAGCGCCACGGCCGCGACCGTCCGCCCGCGCGGCCCGTTGCTCGTCGCCGAACCGCGGTGAGCGGCCGGGCGCGCCGAAGTCGTCACCCCGCCGCATGCCGACCGCGACAAATGTTTATTATTCAACTATAGTCGGGGTGCCGACCCGGCAATCCGACCGCACGAGGAGGAACCATGGAGCAGTCCGTCACCGACAACACCGAGAAGTCCCGGTTCGAGATCCAGGACGACGGCGAACTCGCCGGCTTCGCCGAGTACCACCGCTCCGGCAACGAGATCGCCTTCATCCACACCGAGATCGACCCCCGCTTCGAAGGCCGCGGCCTCGGCAGCCGGCTGGCCCGCGCCGCCCTGGACGCCGCACGCGACCAGCAGCTCGCCGTCCTGCCCTACTGCCCCTTCATCCGCGGCTGGATCACCAAGCACCCCGAGTACGCCGACCTCGTCCCCGCCACCCACCGCGCCCGGTTCGGCCTCTGACCCCCGAAGCCGAAGGCGCCGCCCGGGCCGTCCCCGGGCGGGGCGGTCGGACCCGTCGCGCGGCCCAGCCCGGGAGCGGGGAGAACCCCGGGCCGCCGCAGCGCCGCGCCGAACCGCCCCGCCGCCAGGCCGCGGACCTATGCTGATCCGGTGTCCTCGTCCGCGCGGGATCCCGCCCCCACGACGTACTCCCACACGAGTCTGCCCGGGGCGCTGCCGGTGCTCGGGCACCTGCCCGCACTGGTGCGGGATCCGACGGGGTTCCTGGGTCGGCTGTCCCGGTACGGCGACCTGGTGGAGGTCCGGCTGGGACCGAACCGGATGGTGGTGCCCTGCCACCCGGAACTGCTGCGGCAGGCCTACGCGGACAACCGGACCTTCGACAAGGACGGAGCGATCCACCGGCGCTTCCGCCGGGTCCTCGGCAACGGGCTGGCCACCTGTGCACACGCCGACCACCGACATCAACGGCGGCTGCTGCAACCGGAGTTCCGGCCCGAGCGGCTGGCCGGGTACGCCGCCGTGATGACCCGCGAGGCGGCGCAGCCGGCCGCCTCCTGGCGGGACGGCGAGGTGGTCGAGGTCTTCCCCGCGTGCTACCGGTTCACCCTGCGGGTGGTGGCGCGCAGCCTGTTGGGCACCGAGGCGCCGGATGCGCCGGCCGACCGTCTGCAGCACGCCTTCGAGACCGCGTTGGCCGGCGCGTTGCGGCGGGTGCTGATGCTGCCCGCGGGCCCCGGCCACCACGCGGCGGTGCGCACCCTGCGGCGGACGGTGGCCGAGCTCGTACGCGACCGCCGGGCCGACGGTCGCGGGCACACCGATCTGCTGGCCGGGCTGCCGGCGGCCCGGGACGAGGACGGCTCCACGCTCTCCGACACCGAGCTGCACGACCAGGTGGTCGCGCTGCTCCTGGCCGACTCGGAGACTACCGCCTCCCAACTCTCCTGGACGCTAGAGCTGCTGACGATGCATCCGCAGGTGCTGTCCGCCCTGCAGGAGGAACTCGACGCGGTGCTGCCGGGCGGCCGCCCGGCCGAGTGGGCCGACCTGCCGTTCCTGCCCCGCACGGCTCGGGTGTTGACCGAAGCGCTGCGCCTCCATCCCCCCGGCTGGGTGCTGTTGCGCACCTGCACCCGCGAGACCGACCTGGGAGGGCGCACCCTGCCACGCGGCAGCCAGGTGCTGCTCAGCTCCTACGTGGCCCACCACAGCCCGTCGATCTTCGCGGAACCCGCCCGTTTCGATCCGGACCGCCGGCTGCCCGAGCGGGCCGCCGCACTGCCGCGCTGGGGCTTCGCCGGCTTCGCCAACGGGCCGCGACAGTGCGTCGGCGCCGACTACGCACGCGCCGAGGCGGCGATCGCGCCGGCCACCGTGTTGGGCCGCTGGCAGCCGGTCGCGGCGCCGGGGCCGGCCGAGCCCGCCCCGTGCGGCTGGGCACGGTGCTTCGGCCGCACCGGCTGCGGCTGCGGCTGCGGCTGCGCATGATCAGCCGATAGTCGGTAGCCAGTAGCCGACAGTCGGTAGCCGGTAGCCGGTAGCCGACGGCAGCAGCAGGGGCGGTCCTTCTCCCCCCGGCAGCGTTCCGTACGGGTTCTCGACCCCTGAACAGCGGGCCGTCAACCCGCGCCCACCGCCCACTCGATCAGGTTGCGTTCACCGGCGGCGCGGGACAGCGGCCGGTGGAGTACGGAAGTCTCAGGGCTCCCCTGCCCGGGGCACGCCGCGCGGCGACGGCCGGCCGTGGCGGCCCGAGACCGGATTGGTGGCATGACCGTTCAGGACACTCCGAGTACCGGGACCGCCCGGCGCGGCGAATTCGCCGAGCTGTACCGGCGCGTGGCCCAAGCCGGTCTGCTGCGTCGGCGCCCGCTCCACTACGCGTGCCGGAGCGCGGGGCTGTTCGCCGCGCTGGCGGGGCTGCTCGCCTGGTTCGTCGCGCTCGGCGCAAGCTGGTGGCAGCTCGGCCTCGCGCCGCTGTTCGCCCTCGTGCTGGGCCAGTTGGCGCTGCTCGGCCATGACGTCGCGCACCGCGCGGTGTTCGCCGACCGCCGGACGACCGACCTGGTGGGCATCGTGCTGGGGAACCTGGTGGTCGGCATGAGCTACGGCTGGTGGGTCGACGACCACAACCGGCACCACGCCCACCCGAACCACGAGGGCCGCGACCCGGCCGCCGACGCCATCCTCTTCGCCAGAACCGCCGAACAGGCCGACCGGGCACGGGGGTTGCGACGCCTCATGGCCCGGTACCAGGCGGAGCTGTTCTTCCCGCTGCTGTCCCTCCAGGCGCTCGGCCTGCTCGTCGCCACCGGCCTGACCCTCACCCGTGGCACCGTCCGACACCCCGTCCTGGAACGCACCCTCGCCGCACTGCACTACGTCCTCGCGGCGGCCCTGACCGTCCTCGTACTCGCTCCGCTCCAGGCGCTCGCCTTCACCGCGCTGTTCGGGGCGCTGCTCGGCGTCTACCTGGGCTGCATCTTCGCCCCCAACCACAAGGGCATGCCGTTGACCGGCCCCGGCGCGCAGCGCACCGACTTCCTCCGGCGGCAGGTGCTGCCCTCCCGCAATCTGCGGGCCGGCCGGTTCGTCCACTTCCTTTTCGGCGGCCTCGGCCACCAGATCGAGCACCACCTCTTCCCGGCCATGCCGGTGCCGGCGCTGCGTCCGGCCTCGCGCATCGTGCGCGCGTACTGCGCGGAGATCGGCGTGCCGTACGCCGAGGCGGGCCTGACCGCCTGCTTCCGGGAGATCCTGCGGGACCTGCGCGCGGTCGGCCGCTCCGTCCCGGCCCGTCCCGAGGCCGTGGCGGCGGCGGAGGCCGCCCGGTGAGCGGGGTCCTGCCCGGGCGGGCGGCGCCCGCCACGGACGGCCCGGCCCCCGGCGACGGGCCGCTGCGGGTGGTGATCGTCGCCGAGTCCTTCGCCCCGCAGCTCAACGGCGTGGCCCACAGCGTGCTCCGCACCGCCGAGCACCTCCTCGCCCGGGGGCACGTCCCGCTGGTGGTGGCGCCGGCGGCGCAGCGTCGCGAGAACGAGGACTGCGGAGCGGCGTACGGCTACCGGGTGGTCCGCGTCCCGTCGGTCCCGCTGCCCGGCTACCCCGAGGTGCGGATCGCCCTCCCCGGGCGCCGGGTGGCCGACGCCGTCGAACGGCACCGCCCGCACGTGGTCCACCTGGCGAGCCCGTTCGCGCTCGGGGCCGCCGGCGCGGCGGCGGCCGGGCGCGCGGGCGTCCCCGCCGTCGCCGTCTACCAGACCGACCTCGCCGCCTACGCCCGGACCTACCTGCCCTTCGCGGGCGCGGCCGGAGCCCGGCTGGCCTGGCGCCGGCTGCGGCACATCCACACCGCGGCCGCGCGGACCCTGGCACCGTCCAGGGCCTCGTTCGACGTCCTGACGGCCCACGGGATCCCCCGGGTCCACCTGTGGCCGCGCGGCGTCGACTGCGTGCGCTTCCACCCCGGCCACCGGGACGAGGCCCTGCGCCGCCACCTCGGCCGGCCCGGTGAGGTGCTGGTCGGCTACGTCGGTCGGCTGGCACCGGAGAAGCAGGTCGAGCGGCTGGCCGAGACATCCCGGCTCCCGGGCGTACGGGTGGTGGTGGTCGGGGACGGCCCGTGCCGCACCCGGCTGGGCGCGGCACTGCCCGACGCGCTCTTCCTGGGCCGCCGCACCGGGCACGAACTCGCCCGGCTCTACGCCTCGTTCGACGTGTTCGCCCACACCGGGCCGTTCGAGACCTTCGGCCAGACCCTCCAGGAGGCGATGGCCAGCGGCCTGCCCGTCGTCGCCCCTGCGGCCGGCGGACCGCTCGACCTCGTCCTCCCCGGACGCACCGGCTTCCTCGTGCCGCCCGGCGCGGCCGGGGGCTTCCGGGAGGCGGTGGAGCGGCTCGCCCGGGACGCGGAACTGCGCCGAACGCTCGGCCGGGCCGGCCGGGCCTCGGTGGCGGAACGCAGCTGGGAGGCGGTCGGCGACCGGCTCCTCGACCACTACCGGCTCGCGGTGGCGGAGTCCTCCGCGGCACGGCGAGCGTGAGAACGGGGACCGAACCGTCATGAACCGACCGCTCGCCGCCGAGTACACACCCGGCGCCCGCCCGGACACCGGGACCGCCGTGTTCCTGCACGGGCTGGGTGGCTGGACCCACAACTGGGCCGCCCTGATCGAGCGCCTC
Organism: Kitasatospora sp. NPDC054795; assembly: GCF_053611565.1. Classification (NCBI taxonomy): domain Bacteria; kingdom Bacillati; phylum Actinomycetota; class Actinomycetes; order Kitasatosporales; family Streptomycetaceae; genus Kitasatospora; species Kitasatospora sp. NPDC054795. Next base: position 88,559 of record NZ_JBSHAP010000009.1, on the reverse strand, counting down.
CGGCCGTCGGTGCACTGCCTGGCCCTCGACCTCCCGGGCTTCGGCCGCTCCGCTCCCCCGCCCGACGGCGTCGTCACCGTCCGGCGCCAGGCCGCGGCCGTCGCCCATCACCTCGACCGCACCGGGCACCGCCGCGTCCACCTGGTCGGCAACTCCCTCGGCGGCCTGACCGCCCTCCACCTCGCCGCCCACCGCCCGGAACTGGTCTCCACCCTGACCCTGGTCTCGCCGGTCCTGCCCGCCCTCCCGCCGCCCCAGGCCCTGCGGATCTCCCTGCTGGGCCTGCCGGGCGCTCACCGCCTGTACGCCCGGCTGCTGTCCGCCCGGAGCCCCGACCGGCAGCTCGACGACCTCTACGGCCTGATCTACGCCGACCCGTCCCGCGTCGACGCCGAACAACGGGCGACGGAGGCCCGCGAACGCCTGCGCCGCGCCGAACTCCCCTACACCCAGAAGATGTTGGCGCAGGGCGTGCGCGCCGTCGTCCGCTCCCACCTGCGCCCCGCCGGCGAGTCCTCGGCCTGGCAGCAGGCCCACCGGGTCACCGCCCCCACCCTGCTCGTCTACGGCCGCGAGGACCGCCTCGTCCCCTTCCGCTCGGCGGCCCGGGCCTACGCCGCCTTCCGCGACGCCCGGCTCCTCACCCTGCCCGGCGTCGGCCACGTCGCCATGCAGGAACACCCCGGCGCCGTGGCCACGGCCTTCCGCGCCCTGCTCGCGGAGCCCCGTCGCACGCCCGGCGGGTGAACCGCGCGCCGCCCGGCGGCAGCTACCCCCGCCCCCGCTCCCGTCACCGCGGCCGTCACCGCCCGACCCGACCCCAAAGCCTGAAGCCGCACCCGTACGGGTGCGTCCCGTAGCCTTTGCCTTCCACCGCGGGGACCCGCGGTGTCCGAAGCGGAGGGTCACATGAACTCGCTTTTGTCGAAGGCCCGTTGGTTAGGCTCCCTGGCGGCGGGCGCGGCGCTGCTGCTCGCCGGGTCCGGCTCCGCCGGCGCCGTCACCGGCACGTCCGACGGGCCGGTCCCGGGTGTCCCGCGGACGGTCGAGCTGGACTCGTCACCCGCCTCGGTGGCGGTCGGCCCGGACGGGCGCAAGGCGTACGTCGCGGTGAAGGACAGCATCAATGGCGCCAAGGTGAAGGTGGTCGACACCCAGAGCGGGGCGATCACCGCGGTGGTGACGCTGTCCACCGGGCTCGGGGCCGGTCCGGGACCGCTGACCGTCAGCCCCGACGGCTCGCGCGTCTACGTGCTGTTCTCGACCGCCCGCAAGGCACCGCTGTCCAGCCTGGCCGCCATCGACACGGCCACCGACACGGTCGTCTCCAGCACCGAGGCGCCGGACCAGCCGCGGCCCGACGGGACCCTCCCCGGGGCGCTCACCTCGCTGGCGGTCAGCGCGGACGGCGCCAGTGTCTACGTCGGCCAGGACGGACCTGCCCGCTACCACCGCCCGGCCGAGCCGAGCGCCCGGGTCCTGTCCTTCTCCCCGCAACAACAGGGCTTCACCGCCGCCGTGCCGGTCCCCGGCCGCTACCTGGGCTCGATCGTCACGCCGTCGGCCGGTGACGCCGCCTACGCCGCCACCGACGAGAACCTGGTCCGTCTGGACACCGGCACCGGGACCCCGACCGTCGCCGGTGCCATCGCCGCCCCGATCGGCTCCGTCCCGAGCCTGGCCCTCTCCCCGGACGGCACCCGGCTCTACGGCGTGGGGAACAGCGGCACCGGCTACGCCGTCGACCTCGCCACGGATGCCCTGTCCACCCTGGACATCTCCCCCGGCCAGTGGCTGCAGAACCCGTCGGTGGGCGCGGACGGCACTCGGCTGTACCTGGTCCAGCAGGACCTCACCAGCAGCGACGGCAAGGCGTCGGTCCTCGCCCTGGACACCGCGACCAACACCCTCGTCCCGGCCGAGGGCGTCACCGGCCTCAACTGGGTGACCGGCCTGGCCCTCGGACCCGACGCCCACACCTTCTACCTCACCGTCAACTCCACTCTGCAGATCGTCGCCCACTGACCGAACCCGCCCGCCCACCACGCCCAGCACCACCCCGCAGCGACGGCGGGGCGGAGGTCCGGAGACCCGGCCCCGCCCCGCCGTCGCCTTTGCGCGGAGCGGTCCGAGGGCGACATGAGCCGCCGGGCACCACTCGACACCTCCGCGCCCCGCCGCGCGCTCGCACCCGCCGGGCGACCCGGGTGGATCCCGGCCGACCGTCGGCGCCGCGCCCTCAACATATGACGCGACACATGTGTCGTGTAACATTTACTCCATGAACACTGCAGCGAAGAATCCGACCCTCGTCTTCATCCCCTGCTTCTCCGGCGCCCCGTGGAGCGCCGAACAGCTCGCCCCCTACGGCGAGGCGCCCCGGCGCACGCTGCGCCTGCCCGAGGGCGTCGACAGCATCGAGCGCTACGCCGACCACGTCGAGATCGCGATCGCCGGCCTCGACGACTACGTGCTGGTCGGCGACTCGTTCGGCGCGAACATCGCGCTCGCCCTCGCCACCCGCCGCCCGCGGGGCCTGCGCGCCCTGGTCCTGTCCGGCGGATTCGCGGCCAACCCGGTCGACTCCACGTCGTGGAAGGCCCTGATGCGGGCGATCGGCAGGGCCCGCGGCCCGCTCTACCGGCAGCTGACGCTGCGGGCCCACGCCCACCGTCTCGCCTCCCCGTTCGACGGCGAGGGCCAGGTGCCCTGGAACGAGGCGCGCAGCCGCGAGCTGTTCCTCGCCAACACCCCGGCCACCTCGTTCGGCGCCCGCCTGCGGGCCGTCCTCACCGCCGACTACGTCGCCGCGCTGGGCCGGATCCAGGTCCCGACCCTGCTCCTGACCCCCTCGCACGACGTGCTGATCGGGGAGAACGCCTCGAAGGTCATGCTCGCGGGCATCCCCGACGCCCGGGAGGTCGTGCTGCCGCGCACCGGCCACATGTTCCGCTTCTCCCACCCGGTAACCTACGCCGCCGCGGTCGAGAACTTCCTCGCCGCCCCGTAAACCACCCGGAAGGACATCGATGCGCAAGGCCGAGCACCTGCGGTTCGCGATCCTGGCAGCCCAGCGCGAAGGCAACCGGCTGCTGATCCAGGCCCTCAAACCCCACGGCATCACCCCCTCGCAGGCCGAGGTGCTGCGCCTGCTCCAGCAGCACGGCACCCTGAGCCTCAACGGGCTCGGACAGCTCCTGGTCTGCGAGAGCGGCACCAACCCCAGCCGGCTGGTCGAACGCGTCGTCGCGGCCGGACTGGTCGAGCGCCGCACCGACGCCGAGGACCGCCGCTGCCTCCAGCTCACCCTCACCCCCGAGGGCGAACGCCTGGCCACCGCGGTCGCCGGGATCGAGGAGTTCCTCTACGCCTCGACGGACGCCGCCTGCGAGGGCCTGGACACCGACGCCATGCTCGCCTTCCTCCACAGGTTCATCGACCCCCTCCCCTCAGGACAGGCCCTCAACAAACGCCTCGGCCTCGACCAGGGAGCGCACGCAACCGTGGGCGACAGACCCTCCGGGTGAGGCCCTGCCGCCGGCGACGGATCGGGTGCGGGTCGGCGCCCCCAATGATGTAGCGCCGACCCGGCGAGGCACCCGGACCGGACGGCCCGGAGCCCGCGAGCCCGAACGCCCTCTCAGGTGAGCGGAAGGAGCATGACCGGTACCCCACTGGGGTGCGTCGAACCCCCGGTGGGCTCCACGGTGACGCCGACACCCGTCGCCCCGCCCAGCGGCCCGGACAGCACCAGCCCGCCGTCCCCACGGGACAGCAGCCCGGCCGATCGCATCGTTCCGGAGTCGTCGAACCACAGTTGGTACGTGGTGCCCTCGGCCGGGGTGGGCATGCCGGAAGCGAGGAAGGCGGCCTGACCGCGGTCGTGCGACCAGACCACCGTCCCCACCCCGGTTCCGCCCGCCGCGGTTCCGGTGGCCGTGCGGGCGTCGGGCGCCGTCAGCAGGCCCGTCAGCCGGTCCGCCTGCTGCTGGGCCGCGGCCGCCCGGGCGCGCGCGTGGCCGGCCTGCCGGTGCTGCTGGACGGCGAGGCCACCGGAGCCGACCGCGACGGCCAGGCAGGCGGCCAGGGCGAACTTCGTCCACCCGCCCGCCCGCCGGCCGGACCGGGAGCCCGCCGCGCCAGGCACAGCGGCGGTCCGGGGCGCCTCCTGCCGCACGCCGGGCAGCGCGGCCATCACCCGGTCCTTGAGGGCCTCGGGTGGCACGACGGCCTGCGCGGCCCCGAGCCTGGCCAGGGTCGCGGCGAACTCGGCCACCTCCTGGGCGCAGGCCGTACAGTCGGCCACGTGGCCTTCGAACTCCGTGCTTTCGGCGGGAGAGAGGGCGTGGACGGCGTAGGCACCGGTCAGGGTGTGCAGGTCGGCGGCGGTCATGCTCCCACCCCCAGGCAGTCGCGCAGACGGATCAGTCCGTCGCGCACACGGGTCTTGATCGTGCCCAGCGGTGCGCCGACGACCTCGGCGACCTGCGGGTAGGTGTAACCGCGGTAGTACGCCAGTGTCAACGATTCCCGCTGCAGTTCGGTGAGCGTCCTCATGCAGCGCCTGACCTGCTCGCGCTCCAGTCTTCCCTCGACCTGTTCGGCGACTTCGTCGAACACGGGGGTGTGGGAGGCTGCCGCGACGCGCTGGTCGCGGTCGGCGGCGGCCTGCGCCGAGCGGACCCGGTCCACCGCACGCCGGTGCGCGATGGTCAGCACCCATGGCATCACCTCGCCGCGCTCGGCCCGGTAGCGGGCCGCGGTGCGCCACACCTCCAGCAACACCTCCTGGGCGACCTCCTCGGACTGCGCGGGATCGCGCAGAACCCTGCGCACCAGCCCCAGCACCGGACCGGCCACCACGTCGTACAGCCGGGAGAACGCGTCCTGGTCCCCGCGCGCGACGCGGGCGAGGAGTTCCGTCAGGTCCGGTACCGGCCGTCCGGGACCGGACAGGTGGACGACGGCGCTCATCCGGCCGTTCCTTCGCACTGGGCGGGCTTCGAGCCCGATCGGCGGACGGCAGACATCGAGGGCCTCCTCATGGTCCCGGCGGGACAGCGGTCCCGGCCGGGCGGACAGTGCGGAACTCACATCCGCCCTTCGGAGCGGGACCGCGCCCGGATTGGCCGAACCGCCTGCCGGTCCGCCCGGCCACCGGCTCCGGAGGACACGCGGATCCTGGTGGCGTCGCTCCGTCGTTCCGTCGCTCCGTCGTTCCGTCGTTTGCGTCTTCCGTCGCTTGCGTCTTCCGTCGTTCCGTCATTTGCGTCTTCCGTCATCCGCGGGAGTCGGCGGACCGGCCCTCGGAGCCGGGCCGTGCCTGCTGCGCCCACCGTCAATGCCGGGTGCCGCCCCACCCGTTCGGATGAGTCCGGCGCAGCGACCCATCCGCGGCCCCGGGCGCCTCGAACCCTCGGCGTGAGCAAGAATCCATCCGACGCTTCCGCGCCCCTTCGCGGCCGTCCCGACCGCCTCCGGCGCGTCGGCGTCGCAGCGGCGACCGGGGTGGCGGCCGCCTCGGCCGCACTCGGCGCGGGAGACCTGGCCGCCGCCTTCACCGGGCCCGACACCGCGCCGGTCATCGCGGTGGGCTCCGCGGCCGTCGACCTGACGCCGACCCCGCTCAAGGAATACGCCGTCCGCACCTTCGGCGTGTACGACAAGACGGTGCTGCTCGGCGGAATCCACCTGACGGCGGCCCTGCTCGCCGCCGGTGCGGGATGGCTGTCCGCTCGCCGCCCGAAGACCGCAGCGGGTATCTTCGCGGCCTTCGGCGTGCTGGGTGCCTGGGCCGCGCTCTCCCGGCCGGGAGCGGGCGCGGCGGACGTCGTACCGGCCCTCGTGGCAGGCGTCGTCGGCGCGGCCACCGTCCTCGCCCTCTCACGCATGGCGGGGTCGGCCGCACAGCCGGTGAACACGGTCCTCACGATCGGACGTCCCACCGGCGAGAGCGCCGGCCAGGAGCGGCGCACCGGGCCCGAGGGCACCACCCGCCGGGCCGTTCTCGCCGTCACCGGCGGGACGATCGCCGTCGGCGCGGTCGCGGTCACGGGAGGCAGGATCCTGACCGACCGCCTCTTCGACGTCGGCGCCGTCCGCGCGTCCGTTCGCATCCCGCCCGCCGTGGAACCGTTGCCTCCCCTGCCGCTCCCGGTCCGTCCGAAGGTCGCGGGCCTGTCCCCGTTCGTCACCTCGAACACGGATTTCTACCGGGTGGACACCGCGCTCGCACTCCCCCGCATCGACCCGCGGCGCTGGGCCCTGCGCATCCGGGGCATGGTCGACCACCCGCTGTTGCTGACCTTCGACGACCTGCTGCACGAACCCCTGGAGGAAATGGACCACACGCTGTCCTGCGTCTCCAACGAGGTGGGCGGCCCCTACGTCGGCACCACCCGCTGGCTCGGCGCTTCCCTCCCCGCCCTGCTGCGCCGTGCCGGCGTGCACCGCGGCGCGGACCAGCTGGTCGGCCGCTCACAGGACGGCATGACCATCGGCACGCCGCTGGAGCCGGTGCTCGACGGACGGCGCGCACTGCTGGCGGTCGCGATGAACGGCGAGGCCCTGCCCGTCGCCCACGGCTTCCCCTGCCGCAGCGTCGTCCCCGGCTTCTACGGCTACGCCTCCGCCACCAAGTGGCTCGTCGACCTGGACGTCACCACCTTCGCCGCATTCGATCCGTACTGGGTGCGCCGGGGCTGGGACCGCACCGGCGCAGTGCGCACCGCCTCGCGCATCGACGTCCCGGCCCCGTTCGCCCGTGTACCCGCCGGAGACGTCACGGTCGCCGGCACCGCGTGGGCGACCCACCGCGGCATCGCCGCCGTCGAAATCCGGATCGACGGCGGCACCTGGCAGCAGGCGATGCTCGCCGCCGACGCCGGAACGGACCTGTGGCGGCAGTGGACCCACACCTGGCCCGGGGCCGCGCCCGGCACCCACCGGATCGAGGTCCGGGCGACCGATGCGACCGGCGCCGTCCAGACCGGGGACCGGGCCACCCCCTACCCGTCGGGCGCCACCGGCTGGCACAGCACCGTCGTCACCGTCACCTGAGAGCCCCCGCCGACCCGCCCGGCCTCCACCGGGCCACCTTCACGTACCCGGCACTGTCCGGGGCGGTCCGCCCGAGGGGCCGACCGCTGCACCCTCACAAGGAGATCACTGCAATGAACGCCACCACCCGCCGCCGCAACACCGTCACCGCCGTCCTCGCCGCGGCCGCACTCGCCTTCGGTCTCGGGGCCTGCAGCAGCGGCTCCGGATCGCCCTCCGCCTCCGTCTCCCCGTCGAAGGCCCCCGCCGCCGCGCCGGCGGCCGGTACCACCGCGTCGGCAGCCGCTGCCGCCATGAGCGACCAGCCGTTCGGCACCGCCTGTGCGGCCGTGCCCAAGGACGGTGCGGGCTCCTTCACGGGCATGGCCAAGGACCCGGTCGCCACCGCCGCCTCCAACAACCCGCTGCTGTCCACCCTGGTGACCGCCGTCAAGCAGGCGGGCCTCGTCGACACCCTCAACTCCGCGCAGAACATCACCGTCTTCGCGCCCACCAACGACGCCTTCGACAAGATCCCCAAGGCCACCCTGGACGCCGCCCTCGCCGACAAGGACACCCTGACCAAGATCCTCACCCACCACGTCGTCCCCCAGCGCCTCACCCCCAGCGCCCTCGCCGGAGTCCACAAGACCCTGGAAACCCATGACCTCAGCGTCACCGGCGCCGCCCCCGACTTCACCGTCGGCGGCGACGCCAAGGTCCTGTGCGGAAACGTCCAGACCGCCAACGCCACCGTCTACATCGTCGACACCGTCCTGATGCCCGCCTCCTGACGTACCGTTCGCGTCCCGCCGGCGGACCGCTCGATCGCGGGCCGCCGGCGGACCCGGTGGGCTTCCTGCGGGACGGACCGGGGAAACCGGACCTGCCGGACCAGCACCCCCGGCCTTATTGCACAATAGTTGCAGTTGCACAGCGATCAGCAATAAGGGGTGCGCGTGATGCCGGACTCGCCGGTGGTGCTGGGGATCGAGTCCTCGTGCGACGAGACCGGCGCCGGTCTCGTCCGCGGCGGGGTCCTGCTCGGACAGGCGGTCGCGTCGAGCATGGACGAGCACGCCCGCTACGGCGGGGTCGTGCCGGAGATCGCCGCCCGCGCCCACGTCCACGCGATGGCCCCCGTGGTCCGCGAGGCCCTCGACCGGGCCGGGCTCACCCTCGCCGACGTGGGCGCCGTCGCCGTCACCGCCGGACCCGGCCTGTCCGGCCCGCTCCAGGTCGGGGTCGCGGCAGCCAAGAGCTACGCCTTCTCGCTCGGCGTCCCCCTCTACGGCGTGCACCACCTCGCCGGACACGTCGCCGCCGCCGCCCTGGACGGTGAACCCCTGCCGAACCCGTGCGTCGTGCTGATCGTCTCCGGCGGGCACACCTCCCTGCTGCTGGTGCGCGACCTCGCCCGCGACCCGATCGTCCACCTCGGCGACACCCTCGACGACGCCGCCGGCGAGTGCTTCGACAAGGTCGCCCGGATCCTCGGCCTGCCCTACCCCGGCGGGCCCGCCATCGACCGCGCCGCCCGCGAGGGCGACCCGAACGCGGTACGCCTCCCCCGCCCGCTCAGCGGGCCCAACGACCCCCCGTACGCGTTCTCCTTCTCCGGCCTCAAGACCGCCGCCGCCCGCTGGGTCGAGGCCCGACGGGCGGCCGGCGCCGCGCCGCACGTCCCGGACGCGGCCGCGGCGCTCCAGGAGGCCATCGCGGACACCCTCACCCGCAAGGCCGTCCGGGCCTGCACCGACCACGGGATCGACACCCTCGTCGTGGTCGGCGGGGTCGCCGCCAACTCCCGCATCCGCGCCCTGACCGAACAGCGGTGCGCCGCGGCCGGGATCACCCTGCGGGTGCCGCCGCTGCGCCTGTGCACCGACAACGGCGCGATGATCGCGGCCATCGGCGACCTCCTGGTCCGCTCGGGCGCGGCCCCCTCCCCGATGAACCTCTCGATCGACCCGTCCGCCCCCTTGGCGTACGCGGCACTCTCCCCGCTCGCCCCGGCGGCCCCGGCCCGGGCCGCGTAACGGCCGTCCCGGTGCGACGGCCGCACCGCGCCAGGGCCCACGGGTGGGCGGTCAGCGGCCATGACCGGTGCCGGCGGTCTCGCCTTAGGATGCGGGACATGGACAGGACCACGCTGCCGCACGGAGAGCTCATACCGATGACGACGAGGCGAACCCGCTGGCAGGAGGCGGGGCAGAGCGGGAACTTCGGCAAGCGATTCGCCGAACTCATCTCCGCGGGCGAGGACGTCGACGGTGAGGCCCGGCTCGCCGACACGCTCCTGCCGCGCGGTGCCCGAGTGCTCGACGCCGGCGCCGGCATGGGGCGGGTGGCCGCCGCGCTCCTGCGGCGGGGGCACGACGTGGTCGCGATCGAGCCCGACGAGGCCCTGGTCCGGCAGGCTCGGGAGACCTACCCCGGACTGCCGATCGAGGAACGCGACATCCTCGACCTCGGCCCCGACGACGGCCCGTTCGACCTGGTCGTCTGCGTGGGCAACGTCATCGTCTACCTGGCCGAGGGCACGGAACGCAGCGCACTGGGCGCGATGCGCGACGTGCTCGGCGAGAACGGCCGGATCCTGGTCGGCTTCCACCTGCAGGACCCGCCGCCGCACGCCCGGACCTGCACGGTGGCGGAGTTCGAGGCGGACCTGACCGCCGCCGGACTGCGCGTCGACCTTCGGGCAGGCACCTATCAGCTGCACCCCGCAAACGACACCTACGGCGTCTGGATCCTGAGCCGCGCCCAGAGTTGACCCCGTCTCCGGAGCCGGCGCTCTGTCGACGAACACCCTTCCGTGGAGTGGCGCGGGGAGTTTTCGGATCGCCGGCCCCTGGGCCCAACGGCCCGCGTCAGCGACGTACGGCCCCAGGACCCGTCGGCTTCCTGCGTCGAACCCGGCCGGGGCCTTCGAGCCCGCTGATAGATTCCTGCGGTGAGCGAGCAACTGCCCGGCGGCGGCATCGAGCTGTCACCCGACGAGATCGAAGCCCTCGACGCCAGATGGTCGTCCTGCTGGACCCCGAGCGAGGTCGCGCGGCGGTTGGCCGGGATCGGCACACCCTGGTACGTGGCCGCGGGGTGGGCGCTGGACCTGTTCCGCGGCGGGCGGACGCGCGCTCATGGAGACATCGAGATCGCGGTTCCGGCCGCGAGCTTCCCCGAGATCCGCTCCCGCTTCCCCGGGTACGTCTTCGACGCGGCAGGCAGCGGCCGGATCTGGGAGGACGCCGCACCGGAGGTGCTGGCCGCCGTGCACCAGACCTGGCTCCGCGATCCGGTCACCGGAAGCTACCTGCTCGACGTGTTCCGCGAACCGCACGACGGTGACACCTGGATCTGCCGACGTGACGAGAGGATCCGGCTTCCCTACGGCGACATCATCCTCCGGACCCGGGACGGCATCCCGTACCTGGCACCCGAACTGGTCCTGCTGTTCAAGGCCAAACATGTCCGCCGAAAGGATCAATCGGACTTCGACGCGACCGTCCCGCACATGACCGCGGCTCAGCGCGAGACCCTGACCGAGCTGCTCGCCCGCGTACACCCCGGGCATCCCTGGATCGCGGCCCTGTAGCCGACCGCTACCGGTGGGCTCGCGTTCAACTGTCGCCGGTCTCCGGGGAATCCAGCCCGCTGGTGACCGGCTGTGGTCCCCGACGGCGTATCGACTCCTTGGCGCCCCGGGTCCCCCTGCCCCGGGCGCACCGACCCGATGGCGCGCATCCGGAGCACGGTTCCGTCGTTGACCGGACCGCGCAGGCTGCGCGGGTGTCGAGCCGCCGGTCGGCGGAGACTTCAGCGCCGCCAACCGATCGCCGGCTGCCCCTGCTCGGCCCCGGCGCCCCGCCGCCGAGGCCGAGCGGCCCGCACTCCGCCGACGCAGCAGCCCGGCCGCACGTCCACGGCGGGAGGAGCAGCTGCCGCTCGATTCCCGCCCGGCCGCTCAACTCGCGCTCAGTGAACCGGCAGCCGCCTGCGCCACCGACTGCACCAGGGAGATGCCGGCGCCCTCGCTCCCGTTGCCGTCCGAGAGCACCGCGATCAGCAGTTCGTGTCCGTCGCACTCGACCATCCCGATGCTGTTGATCACCCACAGATCGTCCGCCTCCCGCGACAGCCAGCCGTTCTTCACCGCGTACGCGCCGCCGGTCGCCGCCGCGCTCACCCCCCAGCGCTGGTCGCTCTCGACCTGGCCGAGCAGCCGCCGGACGTAGTCGCGCGACGCGGACGAGAGGATCGAGTCGCCTGTGAAGACCTGGCGCAGCAGCTGCGCCTGGTCGGTGGCGGTCGTGGAGGTGAGGCCCCAGTAGCCGTCCGTGCCGGCCACGGTGGAGGTCAGCCCGAACCGTTCGTCGGCGGCGTCCAGACCGGCCTCCTGGCCTATCGCGTTCCACAGGGCCGTGGCCGAGTCGTTGTCGCTGTCCTCGATCATCGCGGCGGCGAGGCTCTGCTGCGCGTCGCTCAGCCCCGTGCCCCGGTCCTGGGCCTGGAGCAGCAGCGTGGCCAGGATGTCGACCTTGACGATGCTGGCGGTGGCGAAGGCGTGCCCGGACGCGCCGTAGGCGAGCGACTGCCCTGTGGCCAGGTCGGTGACCGAGACCGACACCGCGCCGTCGGCCTGCGCGGCGGCGCTGCGCAGAGCCGCGCCGGCGACCGGGGCGGGAGGGACGGTGGGACCGGCCTCGGTGCTTGCCGAGGGGGGAACGGGCACTGAGGGGGTCACCGGCGCCGAAGAGGTCGCCGGAGTTGAGGGGGTCGCCGGCATCGAGGAGGTCACCGGCGCCGAAGAGGCCATCGAGCGGGACGGAGCCGAGTCGGCCTGGACGGACATGGGCGGCCCGCCGTCCGTTCCGCCCGAATGTCCTTGCAGCACCGCGAAGATGAGCCCGGCGGCTGCGAGGACGCTCACGGGTGCCAGCCCCCTTGTCGGGGGGACGCTTCGCTTCGACATGCTGGATGACGCTAGAGCGCGCCGCTTTGAACAGTCTGAGGACACGATGGACGTTTACTGACACCTGATCCTCGCGTGCCGTCGGCCGGGTTCACCGGGTGCGACGCGTCTCTCCGTGATCCGCCCGCGCCGCACCGGGTTCCGGAGCCGGCCTTCGACGCCGGGCCCATCGTGTACGCGCAGAGGCCCTGCCCCCGCCGCCGCTGTCCTCGATCCCCGAGCCACCCTCCCGCCCCGGCCCCGGCCCCAAGCCACGGACCGCGCGCCGACGCAGCCGGTGGCACCGGCCGACCGCTTGAGCGCCCTCGGGCTGTCACCCGGCCGGACGAGCACGCTCGCCCTTGACCTGCGGCGAAGGGATAGTGACCTTGTGCGGCAGGCCGAGCGGGCGCGTGGCACCACGTGTGGCACCAGGTGATCAAGGCGCCGGAACCCGCCGCCCGAAGCCGCCCGCGGCCGCAGCCGGGCCCCGGCGCGACCGCGGGCCCCCGGGGTGAGTGCCCGCCGCCCTTCCGTCCGGCCTCTCACCGAGGGGAACACCGCTGCCATGACACCGACCCGGAACGAGGACGAGGACGACGACAACGAGACGATGTTCGGAGCGGAGACGGCCGGGGACGGGGAACTGCGGGAGGCTCTGCAGCGGCTGGCCGCCGGCACCTGCGCGATCGTCCGGGTGCCCGACCTGCTCCGGGGCGACCTGGGCGACCTCGTCGCCCGCATCGAGCAGGCCGACTTCGAGCCCTACGACGAGGAGCGGCTCGACCCGCCGATCCTGAAGTTCGGCCCCGCGGTGTACGACTACTACGGGCAGGGCCAGGTCCGGGACGCCTACTGGGAGAAGGCGGAGCAGGCCCGGAAGGCCGCCCACGACCTCTACGGCGGCACCGACCCGGCGGTGACCCTCATGCGGCGGCTGGGCACCGAGCTCGGCATTGCGGTGCGCCCTGCGACCATCGGGGGGCGCCCGCTGCACGTGGGCATCCTCCGGGAGTTCCCCACCGGCTCGAAGATCCACTACGACGAGGTGGTGCGGGAGTTCCCCGGCCGCCTCGACGACCAGCCCCTCGTGCAACTCGCCTTCAACCTGCACCTCACCGTCGCCGGGCTCGGCGGTGCGCTGACCGTCTGGCGGCACCGCTGGATCCCCGCCGACGACACCCGCAGGGACGGCTACGGCTGGGCCCCCGAGGTCGTCGCCGACGCGCCGTCGGCCACGGTGCGGGCCGAGCCCGGCGAAGGCGTCTTCTTCGACTGCCGCAACTTCCACCAGGTGCGGGACTTCGAGGGCGGCCGCCGGATCACCGTCTCCCTCTTCCTGGGATTCACCATGAACGGCGAACTGATCGTCTGGTCCTGACCGCCGCCCCGGCCCCGGTGGGCCTCGTCTCTGGCATGTCGCCGGACGAGTCGGACAGCGTCCCCGCCCCGGAACTCAAGCGTGCCGGGGCGGGGACGCCGGGTGGTGGGATGTGTCCGGGTCAGCTCCGGGTGGCCACCAGCTGGCTGGAGCCGTCCGGCAGGCCCGCGATGGCGGCGCGCTGGGCCGGGAAGGTGCTCGCGCCGTACGCGCCCTGGACCGCGGCGAAGCCGGACCAGGCGCCGCTGGTGAAGCGGGTCTCGTGGTAGAGGTTGCCGTCGTTGCCGATCACTGCCACCTGGGACGAACCGTCCGGCAGACCGGCGATGCCGACCGCCCGCGCGGCCATGGTCGGCGTGCCGCTGCCGGGCAGGGCGGCGAAGCCGGACCAGTTGCCGTCGGCGAAGCGGGCCTCGTGGTAGATGTTCACGTCGGCGCCGATCACCAGGACCTGCGAGGAGCCGTCCGACAGCCCCGTGATGGCCACCCGCGAGGCCGCCATCCGCGAGCTGTTCACACCCGGGAGCGGGGCGAAGCCGCTCCAACTGCCGTTGGAGAAGCGGGTCTCGTGGTAGACGTTCCCGTCGTTGCCGATCGCCAGGACCTGGGCGGACCCGTCGGGCAGGCCGGCGATGGCGATGTCCGCGGCCCCCATCGTCGGGGTGCCGACCCCGGGGAGCGCCCCGTAGCCGGACCAATTGCCGTCGGCCGAGCGGATCCGGTGGTAGACGTTGCCGTCGCTGCCGACGGTCACCACCTGCGAGGAGCCGTCCGGCATGCCCGCGATGCCGGTCCGGCGGGCCTGGGTGGCCGGCGTGCCGGCGTCGGGCACCCCGGCGAAGCCGCTCCAACTGCCGTTCGCGGCGCGGACCCCGTGGTAGAGCCGGCCGTCCAGGCCGATGCCCAGCTCCTGCGAGGAGCCGCCCGGCAGCCCGGTGATCGCGGCCTCCGAGCCGCGGAACACGCCCGCTCCGCCCGTCAGCGGGCTGAAGCCGGGCCAGGCGCCCGAGCTCTGGCGCACGCCGAGGAAGAACGCGGAGGACTGGGACGGCGGGGCGGCGGTGAGCTGGATGTCCAGGTAGTCCTGGTCGATCGCGATCGCGTAGCCGCCCCAGTTCTCCGGGTTCTGCGGCGAGGCGTACTGGTGGGCGCGCTGGTGGTTGTTCCAGTAGCCGGCCGGTATCGACGGGTCGGCGGTGTCCTCCTTGCCGTTCCAGTTGGCGCTGAAGACGGCGTCGGGCATGGTGTAGGCGCTGTTGCCGGCGTTGGCGGCCAGGTCCTTCATGCCGGACGAGGAGCTGCTGTAGACGCCGGAGTTGTAGCCCCAGGCGTGCAGTTCGTTGGTCCAGGCGGTGAGGAAGGCGAGCACCGCGGCCGAGTACTGCGGGGTGGTGTACGCCTCCATGTCGTAGTAGAGGATCGTGCCGGGGCCGAAGCCGAGGGCCTGGGCCTGGCTCACCGCGTCGTCGGCGGCGTTGGCGCCCTCGGTGGCGGGGTAGCTGATCTTCGGGGCCTGCACGCCGACGTACATCGGCATGAAGGCCCAGCCCGCGGCCTGCTGCTGCTGGACCCAGGAGGCCGTCAGGTTCGGCTGGGCGCAGGCCCGCCTGACGCCGCCGATGTAGACGCCGACCGCCCGGTACGGGGAGGAGGCCATCCACGCGTTCATCGCGGCGCCGGAGGGCGCCGTACAGGCGTCGAAGCCCTTGCCGGTGTAGTTCGTCGCCGACGCGGGGACCGACGCCGAGGCAGCCGGTGCGGCGGCTGCGGCCATGGCCTGGCCCGACGGCGCGGCAGCGGCTGCGGTGGCAGCTGCGGACTTCGGGGCGGCGGTCGTCCGGGGCCCGGCCGGCGCCGGCTGCGGCCGGTGCGTCGGCGCGGGGGTGAGCCCGGCGCCGGTGATGATCCGCCGCACCAGCGGCTGGTCCGTGTCGTACGTCCCGGTCACCGCGACGACGCCGTCGGTCGCCCGGACCGTCTGCGCGACCGGGTTGGAGCCCTCCCGGTCCGGCGCGGCGCCCTCGGCGGGCTCGACCAGCAGCGCCTCCGTGCGACCGGTCAGCCGCGGCGGGCAGACCTGCTGCTCGCCCGGGTGACCGAGGTACACCGCGTGCTGGTCGAAGCGGACGCAGGCCTGCGGGTCCACGGCCAGATCCACCACCGGCCAGGCCGAAGGCACCTGGAAGACGCGGCCCTGGTACGTCACCGACTTGGTGTCCGGGCTTGCGGCGGGAGCCGCTACGGCGGAGCCTGCGACGGCGGGCGCCGCCATCAGCACGGCCGCCACGACGGCCGCGGCGCTCCGGAGCGCTGTCATTGGGGACTTCACCCAGTTCTCTCCTGACGTGACGAAAGACCGCACGCCGAGGAGTCGGCCGCGCGGCGTCGGCCACGATATCCGCGCCCGCGGCGGGCTCCGCCACAGGCCCCTCCCGTCCGCCGACCGTCCGTCAGCCGCCGCTCCCGGGCAGTCCGCCTGATTCAGTCGATCTATCCGGGCGGCCGCCCGGATCTGTTCGCCGCTCCGACCGGGGCGAGCTTGCCGCTGACGCCCAGTGCGCCACCGGCGGCACAACGGGCCCCGCACTGCCGGACCGAATGATTCGCATACGAGAATTCGGATGCGCGGAAGGCATTCGACGTATGCACTCGATCATTCTGTGGAATCCGGACTGTCAAGTGGCTCCGACCTCGTGCTGCTTGATTATGTGCTGGCCGCTTGGGCTGAAGGACGGGAGACTCGGGTGCTGTGGACATGGGGATCTCTGGTTTCAAGCCGTCCTTCCTGGTCGGGATCGAGGCGGTTCGACAGGCGCATGGGTCGCGTCTGGTGGCGCTCGCTGGTAGGCGGCTGACGGGGTTCGCCCTGGTGCGCTTCACTGAGGATGGAGACTGGTTTGCCGACTGTCCGGTCGTGCTGGACTTCAACGGCATCCAGGTGGAGGTCTGCCACTGGAAGCTCGACGAACTCTCGATCGGCTGGGACACGATCGACACCGAGGCGATCATCACCGGGTGGGAGTGGTTCGAGCTGACGCCCCAGTGGTCTCATGGTGATGAGCGCCTCGAACCGTTCGTCGGCCAGGAGCTGTGCGAGGTCAGGCTTCTCGAGTGGCGGCCGACAGAACATGACCTGGCAGCTGGGACGGTGGCGGTGGAGTTCGTCTTCGGTGGGGGTTGCCTGCGGATCGCCAACGGACTCGACGAGAACCGCATCGAGATCGGTGCGGCCCAGCCGGACTACATCCGTCACAGGCTGGGCCGCTGATCGTGACTACTGGGTCGGCTTCTGGTTGATCTCGATGACGGGCAGAAGGGTGGCCTGCGCTGGGATACCGATCTGCCGTGGGGTCGGCCCGGCCGGTGTGGGGACGTCGGAAAGTCGGTTGAGCAACTGGTCGAGGGTGGCTTGCCCGTCGTCCGTCAGCGGAATGGCCGCGGGCATCCTCTGCAGGTTCTCCTTGGCCTCCAGGAGTTGACCCTTGCTGGACGCTTTGGGGGTGTAGAAGTCGCAGCGTGCGCAGGCCATGCGGTGCTGGCACTGCTCGAAGAAGGTGTAGCTGCAGTAGCCGTGTCCGAGGTCGTAGCGCTGCCAGGGCTCACCGGCCACGGCGGCTCCGGAAGCGACGGCATCGCGGTCGACCAGGACCTCGATGGTGCGCACGTTGCGCTCGAAGTAGCCGGCTTCGGAGTAGGCCTTGGACAGGGTGTTCGGCGTGATCTTCGCGTAGTACTGCGTGGACTGCGGCGAACGGTGTCCGAGCCAGGCCTGCAGCTCGAACAGGGTCATGGGTTCTTTGGCGTTGTAGAGCTGGCTGGCGATGGTGGACCGGGCGCGGTGGCTGGTGATGTTGCCGCGGACGTCCGTGGCGGGGACTCCGGCCTTGCGGCAGAGCATCGGGATGATGGTGTTGTTGATGTAGCTGGTGGAGACGCGGCGGGCCCGGACGGCGAACGGCGGGTCGACCAGCTCGCCGGTGCGGCGGTCGGTGAACTTCGGCTGGTCGGGGCGGGCAGCCTGCCAGGCGTCGACGGCCTGGCCGAGGATCGGGTCGACCGGCTTGGTAAAGGCGGTGCCGGTCTTGTGAGTGGGGACGTCGAGCAGGCAGACCGCGTCGCGTGCCAGGACCTGCTGCGAGTCGCCGGTGATCGGTGTCCCGTCGTGCTGCCAGCGGATGCAGCCCACCTTCAGCCGGGCAGTCTCGTTGCTGCGTTGTCCGGAGAAGAGCCAGGTCAGCGTGACCGCGCGGACCAGTTCGAAGGGGTAGAAGTGCCCGGAGCGGGTCTGGGGGAGGTCGGCGGGCTCGAGGTTCAGGCCCGCCCACAACAGCTTCGCCCACACCTCGTCGGCGATCACCCTGGGGTCGGGTCCGAGGAGGGCGGTGATGCTGCGGGGGATGGCCAACGCGCGAACGGGATCGAAGCGGCGGGGCAGCCACTCCCATTCCTGGCAATCCCGGAAGAACGTCCGCAACGCGGTGATCTGCCCGGCTTTGCTGGGCGCTTCCAGTGTCAGCGGCCAGCAGGATTTCCCCAAGGACGGCCAGTTGATATTTCACTCTGAGTAGTCGAAGTGAGGGTGGCGCGAAGGGTGTGCGAGTGGGGATGTTCGGCTGACACAGTCGGCGCGTATGCCGGTGTGTGCGTTGCCTGGCGTACGCCCCCGGGTGGATCGGCCTGGTTCAGGCTTCCTGGCCGGTGGCGGCGAGGACGATCTCCCGGATGGTGACGTTCTGCGGCTGTCGGTAGGCGTAGGAGATGGCCTCGGCCACGGCCTGCGGGTCCAGGGCGCCGCCGGCGGACTTCTTCCATGCCTCGTAGTCGCTCTTGATCCGTTCGTCGCTGGTGTGGGAGAGCAGTTCGGTCTCCACCGCGCCGGGGGCGATGGTCACCACCCGGACGCCGGCGGCGGCGACCTCCTCGCGCAGGTTCTCCGACAGGGCGTGCACGGCGAACTTCGTGGCGACGTACGCGGCGTGGTTGGGGAAGGTCTTGCGGCCCGCGATGGAGCTGACGTTGATGATCGTGCCGGTGCCCCGGGCGAGCATGCCGGGCAACACCGCGCGGGTGCCGTACAGCACACCCTTGACGTTGAGGTCGATCATCCGGTCCCACTCGTCGACCGGCTGGTCGGCGATGCGGCCCAGCAGCATGGCTCCGGCGTTGTTGACGATCGCGTCGGCCGGGCCGAACCGCTCCTCCGCCTCGCGTACGGCCTCCTCGACGGCGCCGCGGTCGGTGACGTCCACCTTGCGGCACAGCGTGTGCGGCAGCGCGAGTTCTTCCAGCCGTTCCAGCCGCCGGGCGAGCAGCAGCAGCGGGTGTCCCTGCGCGGACAGCAGGCGCGCGGTCGCGGCGCCGATGCCGGAACTGGCGCCGGTGATGACGATCAGGGGCTTGGACATGGGGATACCTCCGAGGTGATGTGTCGCGTCGCACTCCAGGAGACCACCGTCCGGGGCCCCGCGCGTGCCGGCACAGGAGGCCGGTTCCACCGGGGGTCCGGCAGACCCCCTCTCGCGGTGCACGCGGCCCCGTGCACCGTCCTAGCCTGAAGGAATGAGCACGTCATCGGGGCACGGACCCAACCTGGAGCTGCGGGACTTCCTGCGTTCACGCAGGGCCAGAGTCAGCCCCGACGAGGTGGGCCTGGGCCCGCACGCCGGCCGCCGCCGGGTGCCCGGCCTGCGCCGGGAGGAGGTCGCGCAGCTGGCCGGGGTCAGCGTCGACTACTACGTACGCCTGGAGCGCGGCCGCACCCCGAACGCCTCGGCCACCGTGCTGGACGCCGTGGCCCGAGCCCTGCGGCTCGACCAGGCCGAGCGCGCCCACCTGTTCGACCTGGCCAAACCCAAGCCGGGCTCCGCCCGCCGACGCCCCGCCCCACCCCAGCGGGTGCGGCCCGGGCTCCTGCGCGTCCTGGACGCGCTGACCGCCACGCCGGCGATGATCCTCGGACACCGGCTCGACGTCCTTGCCGTCAACCCGCTCGCCAAAGCCCTCTACACGGACTTCGACGCCCTGCCGCACCGCGACCGCAACCTCGCCCGGTTCATCTTCCTGGACCCCACCGCCCACGACCTGCTCACGGACTGGGAGACCGCAGCCCGCGGCACGGTGGCCGCCCTGCGCCTGTACGCGGGCCGTCACCCGCACGATCCGCGCCTGAGCGAACTGGTGGGCGAACTGTCCGTACGGGACGAGGACTTCCGCCAGTGGTGGGCCGACCACGACGTCCTCGAATACACCCACGGCACCAAGCTCTACCGCCACCCCCTCGTCGGCGAACTCAGCCTGGCCTACGAGTCACTCGCCCTTCCGGACGACCCCGACCAGGTGCTCTACCTCTACACCGCGGAACCCGACAGCCCCTCCGAACACGCCCTCCGCCTCCTTGCCAGCTGGGCTGCCCCGACACCGCGCCTCTGAGGCCCGCCCCCGCGTCCCCCTCCGGATCACCAGGCCGGTGACCGTGTGTAGTCAATCGCGGCCACTTGACTTCCCGTCACATGGCCGCGAGCGGGGAACTGAAACTGGCCACCAACATTCCAGCGGCTTGCCGAGACGGTCGCCCAGCCCGATCGTGCGCTGGACGTAGTCGCCGACCTTCATCCGGTCCAGCGCGGCGATCCACGAAGCGCAGGTCTGCCGGGTCCAGTCGCCCGGATCGGCGGCGTCGGGCTGTTCGGCGGCGATCCACCGGCCGACCTTGAGCAGGTTCGAGCGGACGCCGCCGCGAACGCGCGGGGTCAGCGTCGAGGTGGCGTGCCAGCGGTCGGCCCACTGTTCCCAGATCGGCGCGCCGCCGCTGGCCCGGGCAGAGTGGCGGCCGGTGCCGGGACGCGGAGAATCGCAGAATCCGAGCTCGGCCACCGCCCGCTGCATTGCATGCAGGGTGTTCAGCCGACTGCCCTCCAGCAGCCCGTCGTGGCGGACCCGGTCGAACAGTGCGGTGTCCAGGTCTTCGAGGTGTGGGCTGCGGTTGAGCAGGAACAGCTGGCAGGCCACCATCGGCAGCAGGATGTCCTCGCCCCGGCCGAGCCGGTAGCCCAGGCGCCCAGGACCGTACGAAGTCGCGTGACCTCGCCGTCGACGCGGTCGCGTCCGAAGATCCGCCAGGCCAGAGTGAGGCGCTGGAAGCTGCCGAGTCGGTGGAACTCGTTGAAGCCACCGAGCAGGTAGGCGTGCGCCGCGAGATAGGGGCGGACCTCGTCACCTGCCCAGGCGGGCGCGTGTTGGCGGAACTCGGCCTGAGTGCGGCCGAGCAGGTGGAACCATTCCTCCTCGGTCCAGCCCCAGAAGGTCCTGCCGGTCTCCGCGCACCGCGTCAGCAACACCGCGACCACATCCAGCATGGCCCGTCGGCGATGCGGGGTGGGCGGGGAGTCCAGTGCGGCGTTGACCGCCTCCAGCGGAACCAGCAGCCGCGCGATCACGCGCCAGCCGGGCGCGGACGGGTCGTGGTACTGCAATCGCCGCAGGTTGCGCAGGCCCAGGTCGGCCACGGCCCTGGCCTCGGCGGGTCGCACTGCCACCGAGGCGTTGTCGCGGGGCCGGGAGATCGGCCAGGACCAGCGACCGGCCCCGTCCTCGGCGGCGATGGCCGGCAGTGGTGCGGTCACCACGACACCTCCGCCGTCGTACCGTCCGCGGACGTGAGCATCTGTATTCGCCAGGCATGGATGTGCTCCATGCCGCGGGCCAGCTTGTCGGCCAGGTCCCGGCCGGACAGGTGGATGTACTGGAGCGTGGAATCGGTGTTGCGGTGGCCGGCGAAGGTGGCGATGGCGTGCAACTCCCAGCCCATCCGGGCCAGATCGGTCAGACACAGGTGCCGGGTGGTGTGGGTCGAGAACCGTGGGACACCGGCCGCCAGGGCGATCCGGCGGACCACCTTCGACCAGGTCCACAGGGTCAGCGGCTGCCCGTGGTTGCGCCGGGACTCCGACAGGAACAGCGGCCCCCTGGCCCGGCTGATCGTGGCCTGGTGGGCGAGGTAGGCCGACATCAGCACGCCGGTCGACGCCGAGTACGGCACCAGCCGCTCCAGCCGGTTCTTTGAGCTGCTCTGGCTTTCATGGAGTCCCTGATGTCTGGGTTTGTTACGATCCAGGCGTAAGGAGAACCACGAGAGTGCCAGCACCCCGCAAGTACCCCGATGAACTTCGTGAGCGCGCCGTGCGCGAGGTCCGCTCGACGGGCCGGCCCGTCGCCCACGTGGCCCGTGACCTGGGCATCCACAAGGAAGCCCTGCGGTCCTGGGTGCGTCAGGCCGAGGCCGACGCCGGAGAACGCGACGATCGGCTCACGACCGCAGAGCAGGAAGAGCTGAAAGAACTCCGCAAGGAGAATGCCGAGTTGAGGCGGGCCAACGAGATCCTCAAGGCCGCCAGCGTGTTTTTTGCCCAGGAGATCGACCGTCCCCGGACGAGGCCGAGCAGGTGATCGACCACCTGCGCGACGGCTTCGGGGTCGATCCCGTATGCCGGGTACTGGAGCTGTCGCCCTCGACGTACTTCGCGCGCAAGCAGCGGCCGAAGTCGGCCCGCCGGCTCCGCGACGAGGAACTGATTCCGCTGGTCACAGCCGTGTGGGAGGACTCCGGCCGACTCCGAGCGCAGCGTGGCGTAGAGCGACGCGGCGCAGTCCACTCTTCGAGGACATGATGACGATCCGCCTCTGGCACCGCCCGCTGGTACTGCTCGCCGCTGCCATGGCGACCCTCGCCCTGGCATCCGCCGTCGGCCTCGCGGTCGACGACCGGATCCTGGTCGGGGAGCCGATCTGGCTGAAGCCCTTCAAGTTCTCCCTCTCCATCGCGATCCATTCGGTGACCCTCGCGTGGATGCTGTCCCTGGGCCGCACGGCCCCCCGCTGGGGCTGGTGGCTCGGAACGACGATTGCCGCCGCCAACGTGATCGAGATGGTCGTCGTGGTCGGCCAGGTGCTCCGCGGCAGGCAGAGCCACTTCAACGTCGCCACACCGCTGGACGCCGGCCTCTGGTTCGCGATGGCCGCCTCGATCGTCACGTTGTGGCTGGCCAACCTCGGCATCGCGGCCAGGTTGTTCCGCGAGCGGACCGGGGACCGCGCGGCCACTTGGTCCGTCCGGCTCGGCCTGCTCCTCGCACTGGTGGGCATGGCACTCGGCTTCCTCATGACCAGCCCGACCCCTGCCCAACTCGGTGCCGTACGCAGCGGCGCCGCCGTGGGCATCGTGGGGGCACACAGCGTCGGCGTCACCGACGACTCGCCCGGCATCGCCATCACCGGCTGGAGCAGCACCGGCGGCGACCTGCGCATACCCCACTTCGTCGGCATGCACGCGCTGCAGGCCATCCCGCTCGTCGCCTGGCTGCTGATCGCACTGTCCCGCCGGCTCCCGCGGTTGGCCGACGAGCGGACGCGCCTGCGCCTGGTCCTGGTGGCAGCCGGGACCTAAGCGGGCGTGCTGGCGATCCTGACCTGGCAAGCGCTGCGCGGCCAGTCGCTCGTCCACCCCGACGGTGCGACCCTGACGGCCGTGGCCCTGCTGGCCGTTGGCACGGTGGCGTCCGTTGTCGCGGTCGCCCGGCACCACCATGTGCCGCACCGGCGCCGCCCAGCAACGCCGGCATGACCGAACTCGGCCGGCAGTCCCCGCACGCGAGGCCGCCGCCTTCGGGGAGTTCGGCGCCGCCGAGGGCGTCAAGGGCCTGCACCACCTGCGGACGCCGCTCGGCCGCCCCGGGACCGATGTGAGCGCGGGCGAACCCGCCGCCGTGGCGAGCGGCCACGCCGGGATCGCCGTCACCGAATCCGACACCGCCGAGATCGCCGACCGGCAGGCCCTGGCCGCCTACCACCACCGGCTGCGCGACATCGACACCGAACTGGACGAGGCCGCCGACCGGGCCGACCAGGGCCGGCTCGACCGGCTCCGGCTCGAACGCGAGGCGCTGCTGGACGAGGTCCGCACCGGCACCTCCTGCCGCTACGACCCGGACCCCGCCCGCCCGGTGACCTGGCTGCTCGACCCACCGAAGACGGACCGGGCGGACGAGTGAGGACCTCCGCACCACGCCGGGCCGCCACCGCAGGGCTTCTCCGGACTACGGACTCGCATCACTGCAAGTCCGTCCAGGTCGTCCGGGACGACGGCCGACACCGGTTGGCCTCGGTGTCTGACCCGCAGAAAGCCATCGCCACAGCGGGCTTCGGGGCCGTCGCGCAGCAACTGGTCATAGCAAACGGCCCCAGGCTCACCCGCAGGCCGATCCCGCCGCCGAAAAGATCACGCCGGCCACATGATCGGCGGTAGTGTCTGGCCACGTGTCCGAGACCTTCGCCCCCCAGAACGACATCGTGAACGCCATCGTGGAGAGTGCTGGCCGCGCCACTCTGCCCTTCCAGGAGGCGAACGTCGACCGGAACCGCGGGACGGCGTTCTGGTACAACCACCTGATCGAGAGCACACCCGAAGGGGACACCGTCAGGCAGTACCTGGTGACCGCCGAAGCACTCACGCGGTACGACCTCGCGCAGTGGACGCTGCGCGCCGAACTCTGCGAGCCGGCGATGAGCGCAGAGCAGCTTGTCATGACCGACTTCGCCGCCGGCTGGACCCGCCTCGATGGTCTCGCAGTGGCGGTGATGCCGACAGGCGGGCTTGACGCCCACGCCGAGCGCAAGGGCTGGCGGTGGACCACCGACGAGATCACCGAGGGTCTGGCAGCCTTCGCGCAGGACATCGCAGCGATCGGGGACAGTCCGATACCGGCCTACCTCCTGGGCCATGACGTCGGTGCGGAACGGGGCGAGCGGCTGCAGGCCGTCATCGTCGGCGCGATTGCGCGGGACGCGGACGGAATCATCCGCTGGGGCGCTCCGCTGCCGGAGGGATGCGCCGGGGGGCCGGTGTTCATCGGCCGCTCGCTCGGTGACGACCGGTTTCAGCTGGTGTGCGTCGGCCTTGCCCTGCCCGGCGAGGGCGCGAACGAGATCGCCACCTTTGACCGGATCCGGACCGCAGTCGGCGGCCTCGCCCCGGCTGCGCCTCGGCGCTGGTGGCAGCGGCGCCGACGGTGACGCAGCCATCGGAACAACATCGGGTCCTGGTTCAAGGCTGAGTGGCTGTTGTCCTTCCGGGCTTGAGGGTTGCGTTTCCGCTGTTCAGGCAGAGGTCGGCGGTTTCGGGGAGTGGCGACGTGTTGAGTCGTCGCTCTGGTGGAGGTCGGGGACACCGTCGGTTGCGGGGCTGCTGGAAGCGCGTGAGCCGACCGCTCGCCGTCGTGTGGACGCGCCGCGGGAGGAGGCGGACCGTGTCCAGGCCGACCTCCTGGCGCGACAACGTGCTGATGATCTGGAATGACCTTAGAGCAACGCGGAGGCGGAGCCGGCCGGAACGGACCGCCGGTTCGCCGCCGTTGACGCTGAACGCGCGCACCTTCACGAGGACCTCGCCGTGGGCCGGCTCGGGGCGTGGCACGCGGCCCGCGTAGAGCACATCGGGGCCGCCGTAGCGGTTCCACGGCGTCCACCGCCGAACCCTTCAGCGGCCGCTGGTAGACCGGCCGCCGGTCGGTGGCCAGGGCCCGTTTCACCGTGTTCTTCGAGATACCCAGGTGCCGGGCGATCCCCCGGATCGGCATGTGCTCGGCCCGATGCAGCCGACGGATCCCAGCCCAGTCCTCCACGGAAATCACCCTTTCCTCCTGACCCTCAATGAAGATCAGGATGATCAGACGATCGCGACGTGGGTCACCGCTGATCCGCTGTTCAGCGGTCAGTTTTCACCCGTCGCTGACACGCTGACACTGCGCAGCCTCCCGATCGCAACGGACACTTCCCAGGGGCAGCGGCCCTCCAGAATCTGACGCGAAGCGGTAGGGCACGTCCGTCGGCCGTGCTGTACGGTGCCGTCCGTGGCGCCGTGCACGCCGCCGTGCTCGTGCCCGGAGGTTCTTCCGAACCCGACAGCCGGAAGCTGCCGTCGTGCAAGGATCGTCGACATGCGGAGCTTCCGGACCGAGGCCGCAGGCCTTGTCTCAGTCGAACGTTCGCAGTTCGGGTTGTGGGAGGAGGACGAGTTCGCCGAGGACGGCAACTGGCTGGAACTGCCGCTGCCTGCCGAGGCCCCGGGAGTCACGCTGACCGACGGGGCGGTCAAGGTCCGCAGTTCGATCCGGGAGCACTATGCGGAGGTGACCATTGAGTTGACCGACCATCCCGTGCGTCCGGAGGGGTTCAGCCTCCTCACCAGGGCTCCGTACAGGTCGCGGACGGGCCGCATCGACGTGTGGACCCTCTTCTCGGGTCCTGCCGATGTGGCGTTGGAGTTCGAACTCGAAGGAAAGCCGCGCGATTTCATGCTCAGCGTGTTCTGGGCACGTGCAGATGATTCGGACGATCGGATGAGCGCGGACCTGCCCAGCGGGGTGGAACGGTTCCGTTTCGCGTTCGAGCCGGCGGCGGGATGAAGGGCAAGGAAGACGTACGGCGTCACCGGATGCTCGGCTGGTCGGCCACCGGTCGCCGCCGGTGTGGTCGGCCTGCGGCGCGCCCAAGCTCCATGTCGCACATCACATCGAGATTCTCAAGATTTTTTGCCGGTACGGCCCCCGCTCGGGCTTGTAGGTAGAAGACCTTGATGGTGTTCCTGTCGCGTCGGTGATCATGCGCGCCCCCTGCCTCAGTAGCCCCT
The DNA here is from genome assembly GCF_053611565.1 of Kitasatospora sp. NPDC054795. Classification (NCBI taxonomy): domain Bacteria; kingdom Bacillati; phylum Actinomycetota; class Actinomycetes; order Kitasatosporales; family Streptomycetaceae; genus Kitasatospora; species Kitasatospora sp. NPDC054795. The sequence goes on along the minus strand of NZ_JBSHAP010000009.1, from coordinate 62,504 downwards.
GACGAGAAGCTTGGCTCTGGTCTGGGGCCATGTGGTGTGCACGTAATGCTCCTCGGCGGCGCGCCAACGCCTGATCCACGCCTCAGGGTTCTCGCCGCGTGCTCGCACCCGCTGCAGGCAGACACCTCGCGGGGTGTCGACGTAGGCGGTGAAGTGGTAGTAGGGGGCCAGCTCCGGGCGGGTGGAGTAGACCCCTTCGACGATCACCACGGTTCCAGAAGCGATCTCGCGCCAGGCCCCGAGTTGTCCGGTGGTCCAGTCGTAGATCTGGTAGCGGGCGGCCCGGTCGTCCCGCAGCGGGATCAGGACCTGGTCCCGGAGGCGTTCCCAGTCGAAGTAGCGGTGGTAGCTCTGCTCCGCGTCGAGGAGTTCCCGCTCGCGGTCGGGCATCGGACGGTAGAAGTCGTCGACGTGGACGATGACGGCGCCGTCGAGGTGTCCGGCCACCGCGGCAGCCAACGTCGTCTTGCCTGATCCTCCGGTGCCGTCGATGGCGACGATCCTGGTGGTCCCTTGGCTCCGGGACAGCCGCAGGAGGCCGTCGGCAACGTCCTTCGCTCGCTCCGCCACGTCCACGAGTAGCTGATGCGTCCGCAACTCGGTGGTCCGCGCGGCACTCGACAGCACGATCTCCTGTGCTTCCCCGAGGCCGACTCCCAGCAGTTCCCGGGTGACGGCGATCGAGTCCATGACCCCGGCCCCGAGGTCCCGCAGCAGCCGCTGGACAGGTTCCATGCCCTCCTCCTGCTCCAGCAACGGCTCGCATTGCTCGACCAGGTAGGCAAGTCGTGCGGCACGCTCTGGAGAAAGGCCCTGGATGTTTGCGAGCATGAGAACTCCTTGTGGGCGGCGTGCGGGGCGGGGACAAACTACTTCCTGCGCACCTCGGGCGACCACTTCTTTGCCGGCCGCCTCCGCCGACTGCCCGTACCCCCGTGGGGCGGTCGTTCCAGGTGCGACGGCAGGACTCCTGGCGCCCGAGCCAGCCGGTCGCGGCGGTGAGTGACGGATCCCCCTCCTTACGGGTGTCCACGGCCTCGTCCGGCTCGATCGGCCAGCGCCTCCGACAGGTAGCCGTGCGCCTGCGCCGACATTGCCTCCGGATCCCCCGGAACCCCCCGAACCTCCTGAAGCGCACCCCGCGACCAGCGCCAACGCGCCCGCCACCACCCCGGCGATCCGCACCGCCCTCATCCGCGCCCCTCTCCCGGTTCGTGCAGCCCCCATTCCTACCCCACGAACCGGGACGCGGCGGCGGCCGGGAGCCCTGCCCCCGACCGCCACCGCCCGGGATCCGCTGTTGCTCCCGCCCGATCCTCGCCGGCGTCCCGGCCCGCGCCGCGTACCACCTCCTGTCAGGCGTCGAGCACCTGGCCGTCGCGCCTGACCACCGGTCCTTCCGTCGACCACGGGAACTCGATCCAGTCGTCGGTCCTCTTCCACACGTACTCGCACTTCACCAGGGAGTGCGACTTCTCGTAGATGACGGCGGACCGGACCTCGGCGACATGGTCGAGGCAGAAGTCGTGCACGAGCCGCAGTGTCTTGCCGGTGTCGGCGACATCGTCGGTGATCAGGACCTTCTTGTCGGTGAAGTCGATCGCGGCGGGAACGGGCGCCAACATGACGGGCATCTCGAGAGTGGTGCCCACGCCCGTGTAGAACTCGACGTTGACCAGGTGGATGTTCTTGCAGTCCAGCGCGTACGCCAGACCACCCGCTACGAACACCCCGCCGCGGGCGATGCTCAGGACGAGGTCGGGTTCGTATCCGTCGTCGGCGATCGTCTGCGCGAGTTCGCGCACCGCCTGCCCGAAGGTCTGGTAATCCAAGGTCTCACGCACATCAGTCACGGCGACCAGTGTCCTCGGCCGTCGGCCGGGCGGCGAGTACCGGCACGCTCAGGAGCGGAAGTGTGGTGTTTCACACCTCGGTCGCACACTCCGGGCCGGGACCGGGCCGGAAGGGCCGTGCCCCACTCCCCGGGGGCCCCACTCCCGGATCCCCCACTCCCGGATCCCCTACTCCCGGATGCCTGCGGCCTCGATCGCCCGAAAACGGGTCGCACGCAAGGCCGCTCCCCACGCGGTGATCACGGTGACGAGGGCGCAGAGCGCGACGGTCCCCAGGACCTGCGTCCACGGGATCACCGTCGGTGCCGAGGCGACGAGTTCGCTCAGCGAAACGTGCTGGGTCACCGCGGCGAGCCCGGTCGCCGCGGCCGCGAGCAGCGTGCCGACGACCACCGCCACGGCCGACTCGGCCACGGCCACCTTCGCGATCTGGCCGCGCACCGCGCCGGCCAGCCCGAGCAGGGCGAACTCCCGCCGCCGCCCGGCCATCGCCATGATCAGGGTGTTGGCAACGGCGATCAGCGCGTAGGCCAGCGCGATCCCCAGGATGATCACCGCGGCGTTGTCCGTCTGCTCGGCGGCGCGTGCGCGCTGGGCCTCCAGGTAGGCGTCATGGGTCATGACGTGCGCGCCGGAGCCGGCCAGCGCCTGGTTCACCGCCGCCGTCTGCTGTTCGTCGAGCGGCCGGCCCGGGCCCGTCCGGGAGTCGAGGTAGGCCCGGTTCGGCGTCACCGCGCCGGTCAGCGACGCGGACAGGTAGGTGTCGTCGCCGTTCAGGCCGCGTGCGACGACCGCCGCGACGACGGTCGTCACCCGCGCTCCGGTCGGCAGCAGCGTGACCACCTGGTCCCCCACCGACAGACCGTCGGAGCGGGCCGCGTGCTCGTCGATGACCAGGAAGTTCTCGGGCAGCGAGGCGAGGGAGCCGGAGAGCACGGGCGGCGTGACGGTCGTGCCCAGCGCGGACGCGGGCACGGCGTTCGTGCTCAGCGAGTCGATCTGGTCGCCCTTCGCGGTGCCGATCCGGATGTTCATCGAGGTGACCGGGGTGACCCGAACCCCGGGCACGGCCGCCAGCTTCTCCAGCGTCCGCGTGTCGATCCCCGCGCCGCCGGGCACCACCACGCCGGCCGCGTGGATCTCCCGCTGCTGGCGGGCGAGCACCACCGCGTCACCGGACTTCTGGACCGTCAGCAGGGTGGCGACCAGTCCGACGGCCACCACGACCGGCGCCACCGTGGCGGCCGTGCGCCGCCGGGAGGTGAGGATGTTCTCGCGCACCAGCAGCGGGCCGGCCTTGGCCGAGCCGCGCAGCGGGCCGATCAGCAGCCGGGTGACCGGCCGCAGCAGGATCGGAGCCAGCAGGGCGACCGCGCCGACGTACAGGACCGGAACCGCCTCGTACTTGCGGGCGCCGGCCGCCAGGTACGGTTCGGTCCGGGCGATGACGATCCCGAGGGCGACCGCGCCGATCAGCATCCCGGTCCCGAGCAGCCAGCGGATCGGCGTCATCCCGCGGCGTGGTTCACCATCCCCTTCAACCCCCTGCCGCTGCTGGTCTCCTTCGTCATCGGCGTGGCCGCGGCGCTGGCCGGCTCGGCCGCCACCCTGGTCCGGGTCTCGCTGATCCGGCCGATCGAGGTGCTGCGCGAGAGCGCGGTGGCTGTCGCCTCCGCGGTCGGTCTGACGCTGACGACCCAGCGGCGCGAGAGGACGTTCAGGTGGAACGACGGGTCAGCGGCACGAAGGTGGTCGACTGGCGCCCGAAGACGGCCGCCTTCGGCGTCGACGCGCAGGTGACGACCACACCCGCCGGAAGCAAGCCGACGGTGACGACCGAAAGCGTGAGCCCTGGTCACATTCGGGTGCGAGGTTCCGTGCCCGCGGACGCGAAGGCTCCCTTCGTGACGACCTACCAGGTTCCCGACCCGGCGGCGTTCGCCCGCACCGTCCTCATCGAGGCACTCGCCAGGAACGGCGTGAGCGTATCCGCCCCCTCGCTGGGAGCGAACCCGGACAGCAAGCTCCCTCCGTCGGCAGAGGTGAACTCGATGCCCGTCTCGGCGAGCTACACCTCGCCGCCCTTCAAGGAGTACGCCAAGCTGATCAACAAGGTCAGCCACAATCTCGGGGCGAACCTTCTGCCGCCGCTGATGGCAGCACTCAACGGGCAGCGAAGCTATGCGGACGGCATGAAGATCGAGAAGGAGTTCCTCGCTCGCTCGGGTGTGGACCCGCAGTCGGTGAGCCTCGTCGACGCCCAGGGCCTCCCCGGCGACAAGGCGACGCCGACTGCCCAGGTGGCGCTGCTGCGGCACCTGGCACGACAGGACGACTTCGACGTCTTCTACGACTCCATGCCGAGCATGGGCGTCGACGGTTCGCTTGCCGACGTCATCGACCGCACCGATCCCGCCGCAGGACACATCCGTGCGAAGACCGGCACCCTGGTCAGCTCCTACCAGGGCAAGCTGGCTCTCGGCACCAAGGCACTCGCGGGCTACATCGATGCGAAGGACGGCCACCGCTACGCCTTCGCGATCTACGTGAACAACATTCCGGTGCCCAGTGACTCCGTGAGCGATGCCATCGACCTCGCGCTCAAGGCCAACAAGCAACTGGGAGCGACGGCCGCCACCATCTACGAGTCGCCCAAGGCGTGACGGGCAGCCCGAGCAGGTGATCGCCTCAGCAGCCGGAGACGGACGCTGAAGGCCGGCCGCTTCCCTGCCACGCGACTCGAATCAGGATCGGATGTGGGCCTCGACCGCGCATGACGGTCCGCTGTCGCAGGCGAATCCGAGGGATCGCCGCGACACGTGGTCAGTTGGTCAGGCCGCGAGCAGTGCGGCCGGGCGCTCGGCTGGGGTCTCCCGGCCGAGCGCCTGGCGTGGGCGGCTGTTGAGCTCGGCGGCGACCTCGTCCAGCTCCCGACGGACGCGCGGCGCAGGTGGGCCTGCGGCAGGATGCCTCCGACGGTGACCTGCCCGACCACCTGGCCGTCGGCGAGCACCACGCCCGGCCAGAGTGTGCCGGCCCGGTGGCCGGCCAGCAGCTTCTCGATCCGCTCCGCCTGACCTCGCGGGGTGAGGGACTCGGCCGGCCGGGCCGGCTCCCATCGCCGGAAGGCCTCGGCGTCCCGCGTCCGGTGCGCGGCGATCGGGGCGGCGTCGCTGGGCTCGATCAGGCGGATCCTGGTGCTGCTGGGCATGGGTCGGTCCTCGTCGCGGTGCGTCGGGTGAGGCGGCCGGCCCAGGCAACGGCCGTGGTGCGGCCGTTGGCCTCGGGGCCCGGCCACGGCGTCCCGTCCTCGCTCAGAACCCGTTCAGCACCCCGGCAGCCGCTGCGGCCTCTCCCACCTGCGAATTCAACGAATTGTGACGCGAACACCTCCGTGTGCTGCGGGGGCGTTTCGTCTTCGTGTCCACATGCCCTGATCCCTGGTGCCACCTGTCGCTCGCACACAGACTGGCTTCTGCACGGTCGTGCAGCCACCCCTTGGATCGAGGAAGTTCCATCCGCATGCCCAGTTCCCCCAGACCCGGCGCTCCCCAGCCGCACCCGCCGCATCCGGTCGGGAGGTGCCGTCCGTGCTCCGCTACGTGACACGCAGGGCGGCGGGCTGGTTCCTGGTGATCGCCGTGGCCACCAACGCCACGTATTTCCTGGCCAGTTGGTTCCTCGACCCGCGCTCGAACTTCAAGGAGCTGCGCCCGGTCCGCACCGAGGAGCAGATCTCCCGGGCCCTGGCCCCCTACAACCTCGACCCGCACGAGCCGCTGCTGCACCGCTGGTGGGACTGGCTGACCGGGGTGGTCCTGCGCTTCGACTGGGGCCGCTCCCCCGTCGGGGTCCGGGTGAACGGGGAGATCGGCTACCGCTCCCTGGTCAGCGCCGAACTGGTGACCGGTGCGACGGTCCTGTCCGTCGTCGTCGGTGTCGCGCTCGCGGTCCACACCGCCTCGCGCCAGTACGGCTGGCGGGACCGGGCCGCCCAGGCCCTGTCCATGGCGCTCTTCAACGTCCCGGTGTCCATCGCCGCCCTCGCCCTGGTGCTGCTGGCCATCCGGCTGAACGAGCAGGCGGGTTGGCACTTCCTGTACGTCGCGGGGGAGAACTCGCCCGACGTGGAAGGGTTCTGGGCGACGATCGGCGACCGGCTGCTGCACCTGATCCTGCCGACGCTGACCCTCACCCTGACGGGGTACGTGGGCTACCACCTCACCCAGCGCTCCCTGCTGCTGGACGTCATCGGCTCCGACTTCGTGCGCACCGCCCGGGCCACCGGGCTCACCCGCGCCCAGGCGATACGCCGGCACGCCCTGCGCACCGCTCTGATCCCCACCGCCCAGTCCGTGGCCTTCGGCATCCCGGCCGTCTTCACCGGCGCGGTCCTCACGGAGACGATCTTCGGCTGGAACGGCATGGGCCAGTACTTCATCCAGACCATCAGCAAGAACGACGTGCACGGCACCGAAGCGACCGCCGCCTTCGCCGCCGCCCTGACCGCGGTCGGCGCGATCCTCGCGGACATCGCCACCGTTCTTCTCGACCCGAGAGTGCGGGTGAGCTGAGATGAGTACCCCTGTGACCCCTGTGGGTCCCGACGCGACCGCCGAAGGCGTCCCGGCCACCGCACCCGGGCCGGCCGCCGGTCCGCTGCTCACCGAGCACGACGAGCGGGACGTGCACGACCGCCGGGACGGACACGACGGGCGAGGCGTGCACGACCGGCACGACCGGCACGACCGGCACGACGGTCGCTACCTGGGCCGGCGCCGCCTCTACCTGCGGCGCTTCCTGCGCAACCGGACCGCCGTCGCCGGCGTGGTGATCTTCCTGCTGCTCGTGCTGTTCAGCGCGCTCGGCGACCTGTTCACCCCGTACGGCTACGCGGACACCGACTTCTCGGCCCTGACCCAGTCCCCCGGCGCCGAGCACTGGTTCGGCACCAACCAGGGCGGCAACGACGTCTACGCCGCCGCCGTGCACGGCCTCCAGCGCTCGCTGGTGATCGCGGTGACCGTCTCCCTGCTGACCGTCGCCATCGCCGCGGTCGTGGGCGCGGGCGCCGCCTACTTCGGGGGCCGGGTGGAGAAGGCCACCCTCGCCCTCATCCACTTCCTGCTGATCGTGCCCTCCTTCCTGATCCTCGCCCTGGTCTCGCACCGGCTCGCCGGCGACTGGCGGGTCCTCGTCCTCGTCCTGACGGTGTTCGGCTGGATGTCCACCGCCCGGGTGGTCTGGTCGGTGTCGACGTCCCTGCGCGAACGCGACTACGTGCGCGCCGCGGAGTACATGGGCGTACGCCCCCTGCGCATCGTGGTGCGCCACATCATCCCCAATCTGGGCTCCCTGCTCATCGTCAACCTCACCCTGGGCGTGGTCTCCACCGTGCTCAGCGAGACCGCCCTGTCCTTCCTCGGCTTCGGCGTCCAGACCCCCGACGTGTCGCTGGGCACGATGCTCGCCGACGGCGCGGGCACCATCACCAGCGCCCCCTGGCTCTTCGCCTTCCCCGCCGGGCTGACCGTACTGCTCACCGTCTCGATGACCTTCGTCGGCGACGGTCTGCGCGACGCCCTCGACCCCACGTCCACCACCGGCGCGGCCGGAGGCCGACGATGACCCTCGCACCCACCCACCGCACCGGGCCCACGGCCGGGCCCACCGGCCTCACCAACCCCATTGGCCTCACCGGCCCCGCCGGGCCCGCACCCGTCCTGTCCGTCCGCGACCTGCGCGTCTCCTTCCCCTCCGAGGCCGGACCGGTGGAGGCCGTGCGCGGCGTCGACTTCGACCTCCTGCCCGGGCGCACCCTGGGCATCGTCGGCGAATCCGGCTCCGGCAAGTCCGCCACCGCCCTCGCCGTCATGGGCCTGCTGCCACCCACCGCGCGGCTCGGCGGCCGGATCCTGCTGGGCGGCCGCGACCTGGCGGCCATGGACGACAAGGAGCTCTCCCGGGTACGCGGCAAGGACATCGGCATGGTCTTCCAGGACCCGATGTCCGCGCTCACGCCCATCTTCAGCGTCGGCCGGCTGCTCTCCGAGGCCTTGCGCGTGCACCGGGAGCTGTCCAGGAAGGACGCCTGGGAGCAGGCGGTGGAACTGCTCGACCTGGTCGGCATCCCCGACCCGCGCGAACGCGCCAAGGCGTTCCCGCACGAGTTCTCCGGCGGCATGCGCCAACGCGTCGTCATCGCCCTGGCCATCGCCAACAAGCCCTCGGTGCTCGTCGCCGACGAGCCCACCACGGCGCTCGACGTCACCGTCCAGGCCCAGATCCTCGACGTGCTGCGCCTGGCCCAGCGCGAGACCGGGGCCGGTCTCGTCCTGATCACCCACGACCTGGGCGTGGTGGCCGGCCACGCCGACGACGTCGCCGTCATGTACGCCGGACGGATCGTCGAGCACGCGAGCGTCGACGAGCTCTTCCGCCGTCCGACGATGCCCTACACCGCCCGACTGCTGGCCAGCGTCCCGACCGTGGACGACGGTGTCCAACGGCCCCTGGTCCCGGTCGGCGGAGAGCCGCCGTCCCTGGTCGGCCTGCCCGGCGGCTGCCCCTTCGCGCCGCGCTGCGCGGTGGCCCTGGACGTGTGCCGGACCACCGAACCGGACCTGACCGCAACGGTCCTGACCGCCACGGCCCTGGCCACGCCGGACCTGACCACGCCGGGCTCGACCGCACCGGGCTCGACCGCACCGGGCTCGACCGCACCGCGCTCGACCACGCCGGCCGGGCAGCCCGGGCGCGCCGCCTGCCACCGCGCGCAGGAGATCGCCGACGGAAGCCTCGACCCGGTCGGGGAGGCCGCCCCCGTGCCACCGGCCGCGTCCGCGGAGCGGACCGCCGGCGACGTGGTCCTGCGCGTCGAGGACCTGGTCAAAACCTTCCCCGTCACCAAGGGAGCCCTGCTCAAGCGCCGGGTGGGGACCCTGCACGCGGTCAACCACGTCAGCTTCGAACTGCGCGCGGGCGAAACCCTGGGCCTGGTCGGGGAGTCCGGCAGCGGCAAGACCACCACGCTGCGCGAGGTGCTGCGGCTGCGCGCCCCCGAGAGCGGGCGCATCGAGGTGGCCGGCACCGACGTCGCCACGCTGCGGTCGGCCGCCCAGGTGCGCGAGCTGCGGCGCGAGGTCCAGATCGTCCTCCAGGACCCGACGGACGCCCTGGACCCCCGGCTGACCGTCTTCGACCTGCTGGCCGAACCGCTCCAGGCCGCCGGCGCCGACCGGACGGCCATCCGCTCCCGGGTCCCCCGGCTCCTCGACCTGGTGGGCCTGGACCGCGCCATGGGCGACCGCTTCCCCGCCGCCCTGTCCGGCGGCCAGCGCCAGCGCGTCGGCATCGCCCGCGCCCTGGCCCGCGAGCCGAGACTGCTGGTCCTGGACGAGCCGCTGTCCGCCCTGGACGTCTCCGTGCAGGCCGAGATCATCAACCTGCTCGCCCGGCTGAAGCGCGAACTGGGCCTGGCCTACCTGGTGGTGGCGCACGACCTGGCCGTGGTGCGCTACTTCTCCGACCGCATCGCGGTGATGTACCTCGGACACATCGTCGAATCCGGCGCCACCGAGGAGATCTTCGCCCGGCCCCGGCACCCGTACACGAAGGCCCTGCTGTCGGCGATCCCGGTCCCCGACCCGGAACGCGAGCGCCACCGCGAGCGCATCGTCCTCGCGGGCGAGCAGCCCAGCGCCGCCCGGCTGCCGCAGGGCTGCGTGTTCGTCGACCGCTGCCCGCTCCACCGGGAGGCCGACGAGAGCGTACGGACGCGCTGCCGCACCGAGCGGCCGGCGACCGTCGGCACCCCGGACTGCTCCGACCACCAGTACGCCTGCCACGCGGTCTGACACCCGCGCCTTCCCTTTTCGCCGATTCCCTTCTCACCGATTCCCACAAGGACATCCCATGCGTCGCAAGCTCGCCCTGCCCCTCGCGCTCGCCGCGGCCGTCTCGGTCGCCGCCACCGCGTGCTCCTCCTCGTCCTCCTCCGGCGGCTCCCCCGGCAGTTCCCCCGGGCAGGGCGCCAAGAACACCGCCCAGGTCGCGTCCTCGGTCACCGACTACAACCCCCAGCCGTACGAGAACATCAAGGACGGCGGCACCTACACCACCGCGGGGACCTTCGACGAACAGGGCAACCCCTTCAACGTCAACGGCACCCTGAACGCGCTGCGGATCTGGTCCTGGTACAACGCCGACGCCATCACCTACTCGCCCACCGGCGAGGTCCAGTACAACCCGGACTACTACAGCGACGTGAAGGTCACCGTCGAGGGCGGCGACCAGAAGGTCGTCATCACCCTCAACCCCAAGGCCGTGTTCAACGACGGCACCCCGATCGACTGGCGGGCCATCGAGGCCACCTGGAAGGCCAACAACGGCTCGGACAAGGACTACGCGGCCTCCTCCACCGACGGCTACGACCGCATCACCTCCGTCACCCGGGGCGCGGACGACAAGCAGGCGGTCATCGCCTTCAAGGGCGTCAACGCCTCCTGGTCCGCGCTGTTCACCACCTTCCTGCACCCCCAGGCCGCCACCGTCGACAACTTCAACAAGGCGTACGTCAAGACGGCCCACCCCGAATGGGGCACCGGACCGTACACCGTGGGCACCTGGGACGACCACTCCGGCAACATCACCTTCGTGCGCAACCCCACCTGGTGGGGCCGGACGGGCAAGCTCGACAAGCGCGTCTACGTCAACCTGGAGAGCGCCGCCTCGATCAACGCCTTCAAGAACGGCGAGATCGACTACGCCCCCGTCGGGACCGCCGAGAACCTCAAGCAGGTGAAGACGGTCAAGGACGCCGGGATCCGCAGCGGCGGCAGTCCCTTCGAGTACGCGCTGTACCTCAACACCAAGTCCCCGCTCCTCGGCGACGTCCAGGTCCGCAAGGCGGTGCAGGAGAGCATCGACCGCACGCAGATAGCGAAGATCCGGTTCCAGGGCCTCGACTACACCGAGCCGCTGCCCGGCTCGGCGGTGCTCTACAGCTTCCAGCAGGGCTACCAGGACAACGTCACCGCCGTGCTGAAGTACGACCCGGAGGAGGCGCGGAAGACCCTGGACGCGGCCGGCTGGCAGCCCGGGGCCGACGGCATCCGCGCCAAGGACGGCAAGCAGCTCGAACTCGGCTACACCCTGCTCGGCGACGGCCCCATCGAGAAGGCCACCGCCGGAGCGTTCACCGCGATGCTCAAGGCCGTCGGCGTGAAGGTGGACGTCAACAAGGTCTCCGAGAACGACTTCTCCAAGGTGCTCAGCGACCGCCGCTTCGACCTGTTCATCTCCGGCAACCGCTCGACGGACCCCTTCGGCGCGCGGTACCTGTGCGACTTCTACTGCTCGGACCGTGACTCCAACATCACCGGCTCCGGCACCCCCGAGCTGGACAAGGAGATCCGCGCCACCGGAGAGATCGCCGACCTCGGCCAGCAGATCGCCGCCGTCAACAAGGTCGAGCAGAAGGCCCTCCAGCAGTACGCCCTCCTGCCGCTCTACAGCGGCCCCTCCACCTACGGCATCCGCAAGGGCCTCGCCAACGTCGGTGCCACCATCTTCCACAGCCCGCTGCCCGAGACCATCGGCTGGCAGAAGTAGCACCGCCGGAACAGACGTCAGAGGGCTGGTGGCCAGGGGCCGGCGATCAGTCGTGCGGCCTCGGCGACGATCCTCGCGGCGATGGCCTCCTTCGACTCGGCGACGGCGGGGCTCCAGTCCTCGTACTGGACGCCCTCGCTGACGATCGGCCACAGCGTGTCGGGGTGGCCGAGCGGTGACCACACCTCGTGGCCCAGGAGGTCGGCGCCGATGGCCGGGTGCATGCCGCCCTTCACGATCAGGGTGAGCCACCAGCGGGCGAGCTCCCAGCGGATCTCGCGTTCCTCCGTGGGGGCGTCCGCCAGCAGATCGAGCTCGTCCATCACCTGGTCGAAGAGCTGGGCCGCCTCCGGCTCCTCGGAACGCCCGAGCCCGGCGAGCAACCGCAGCGAGGGTGTGTCGATATCCAGAACGAGCGCCACCAGGCCGGCCCGGATCAGCTGATCCGCGCCGACGCGGCGTCCCAGGACGCGTTCGAGAGCAAGCATCCGCAGGTCGGTGAGCGCCTCCCGCGAGGTGCGGGCACAGGGGTCGTACGGCGTCGTGCCGAGGGCCGGACGCGGGGTGCCGTTGTTCTCCGCGAGGACGTGGGACCAGAAAGGGACAGTGGCTCGGGCGGAGTCCAACTGCCCGGGCAGGCCGGCGAACTCGTGGCGGAGGTAGTCGGTGAGGTCGGCCCCGTAGAGGATGATGTCGGTCTGGTGGACCGACAGGACCGGGTGTCCGACCTGTCCGGGAATCCCCGGCAGGTAGCGGTGGCCGAAGACCGGGACGAGCTGGGGGACATCGGCCAGGAAGGACCGCGCGGTCCTCACGGCGGCCTCGGCCTCCTGCGGCCGCTCGCCCCACGCCGGGTGCCAGAAGCCGTTGTGACGGACGTCGAAGAGCGTGCCCTCGACCGGCCGGTCGAGGCGCTCCCGCAGCACGGCCGGATCGCCGTCGCGCCAGTCGGGCCAACCAGTCCCCAGCGGAAGCCCCGCCCCCAGGAAGACCCGGTGGTCGGCAGCGAACCGAAAGCCGAACCGTGCCTCCACGGCGTCCAGCTCCCGCTCGCTCATGCCTGCGGAGATGTCGGCACCGTGCAGGCGGTGGAGGGTCTGCGCGGCTGCGGCCGAGAGAGGACGGGGCGGCTGAAGAGTCACCGACTCAGCCTAACCGACCCGGCCCCTGGCCTGGCCTGTCAGTGCTGTGACCGGGAAGGTGCTACGGCGGGCCAGGCCCAGCGATGCTGAGCCAGTGCCAGGACAACGGAAGAGAAGGCACCGGCAAGAGGACGAGAGCCGGCGGGATGCTGCTCGCCTCGCTCCTGACATGGGCCGCTGGGAGACGGTCTACGAGACTCAGGACGAGTCGGAATGGCGCGCTCACATCCACCACCTCCGGGCGACGGACAAGTGCATCGACTGGACGTCGGCCCGCCTGGACACCTTCTGCGGACGACTGATGCAGCCGACCACCTACCGGCTGAGCGTGTTCATCACGAATCCGGCGTCCGACCATGTCGAGACTGCCCCTGACAGTTGATCTTGTAGCGGACCTTTCGCCCGGTGAGAGCTACGGGCGGATGACGATAGTGCTGACGGTGCCATTGCCCCAGACGGTGGTGTTCATCATCATCCGGCCGTCGAGGGACGCCACCGTGAACTCCGGCACGAAGCGCGCGGTGAAGAGCGTCGCGAACCCGCTCCTCAGCAGGTCCACCTCACTCCCCACCAGATCCCAGCCATCGAGCAACCGGACCCGAAGCCACACTGTGCAGGGCTCGTCATCCGGATCCTCTCCCAGCCTCTCGCGATCGACGGCGAGCAGATACTCGCGGTTCGCGTCGAAGAGCCCGAACTCCGTCGCCATCCGGTACCAGCTCGCGTTGACCTTGTCGGCCATGTCCGAGGCTCCCACATCGGCGATCTCGTCCTGGTGGGAGCCGAAACGCCCGTGCTCGGGCCCGGCACTCGCGGGCGAGTAGTACGGCGGCAGCGATGGCAACCGGACTTCCCCCTGGATCCGTTCGATGAAACGGAAACCGGCGGGCGCGAGTAGGTTGCCTATTTCGGCATCAGTCAGAGTCACAGCGGCACAGTAATCGCAGGCCGCGCTGCCTTGGCCAGAATTTCCGGCCGATCCGAGATGCGGGTCGGCTCCGACGTTGAGGGGTTGTCCTCGGGCTTCGGCACCGTCAAGAGTTCCACTGGTTCCTCGCCCACCGACGCATCGCCCGCATCCAGGTGCCCGGCGACCAGCACGCCGACACCGTACGCCACACTCTCGACACCGTTCTCGCCATGGTGGCCGCCGCATGCCCCGGGCGGCAGAACCCCGTGCGGAATCACGCTGTCCATCGCACGGCCCTGAAGCACATCTCCTCCCACCGTCGCCCCGGACCGTCCGGCCAACGGTCACGCTCCGTCCTGGCGGCTCGGCGGGCACCTGGCGCCACCGGCCGCGAGGCCCCGGGCGGACGCTGCCGCCGGGACGTCCACCGGCTCAGCGGTTGCCTGTTCGACCCACAAGGGCAGTTCGTCCTGCTGTGCCGCCGGTCGAACGTCCACTGCCGGGGTCTCGTGCACCGCGGATTTCGATCGCATACGCACTGACACGCCACCCGTTCCCGCAGCCGCCGTCCGATCCCCCAAAAGTCCGGCCGAAACTGCGTTCTCCTCGGCCAGCCGATCCCAGATTCTCCGATCATTCGCTGAAGGAACCCCAAGAATGAGATCCTCCTGTTCCACTGGCCGCAGTGATCGCATCCGCCATCTCCCACACGACAGTCCGCTTTATGTCTCTCTGCACTGGCGAGGAGTGGAGCCCACTGGAGGAGCACCACCCCTCTCGCGGCGCGCGTGTCCCCGGTGTAGCACATCAGGGCTCTTGCAAGGTCTGATTTCTGCGGCGTTCGCGCTGGTCAGCTGGGGATGCCGAGGAGGTCGAGAGGCTTGGTGAAGGGCTCGTAGGACAGGTCGCGGACTGCTGCGGCGATGTTGGTGGCGCCGTCGGCGCGGAGGTGGTTGAGCGCGGTGTTGCGCCGTCCGGCCCTGACAGGGCCCGTTTGTCGTGCGACGGTGGATACAGGACCGCGACCCCGCGCATGTGCATTGAGCTGCTCTGGCTTTCATGGAGTCCCTGATGTCTGGGTTTGTTACGATCCAGGCGTAAGGAGAACCACGAGAGTGCCAGCACCCCGCAAGTACCCCGATGAACTTCGTGAGCGCGCCGTGCGCGAGGTCCGCTCGACGGGCCGGCCCGTCGCCCACGTGGCCCGTGACCTGGGCATCCACAAGGAAGCCCTGCGGTCCTGGGTGCGTCAGGCCGAGGCCGACGCCGGAGAACGCGACGATCGGCTCACGACCGCAGAGCAGGAAGAGCTGAAAGAACTCCGCAAGGAGAATGCCGAGTTGAGGCGGGCCAACGAGATCCTCAAGGCCGCCAGCGTGTTTTTTGCCCAGGAGATCGACCGTCCCCGGACGAGGCCGAGCAGGTGATCGACCACCTGCGCGACGGCTTCGGGGTCGATCCCGTATGCCGGGTACTGGAGCTGTCGCCCTCGACGTACTTCGCGCGCAAGCAGCGGCCGAAGTCGGCCCGCCGGCTCCGCGACGAGGAACTGATTCCGCTGGTCACAGCCGTGTGGGAGGACTCCGGCCGCACCTACGGGGCCCGCCGCGTCACCCGCGCACTCGCCCGCGCCGGCCACCAGGTCGCGCGGTGCACCGTCGAGCGCCTGATGCGCGAGCGCGGCATCGAAGGCGTCATCCGCGGACAGCGGCGCCGCACCACCGCGCCGGAGCCCGCAGCGCCACGTCCGCCGGACCTGGTCAACCGCCGGTTCACCGCCGAGCGGCCCAACCAGCTGTGGCTGGCCGACCTGACCTGCATCCGCACCTGGTCGGGCCGGGTCTACGTGGCGTTCGTCCTGGACGCGTACTCCCACCGGATCGTGGGCTGGCAGGCCGCCACCCACATGCGCACCGACCTGCCGCCGGACGCGCTGGAGACGGCACTGTGGCGACAGAAGATCAAGAAGGATGCCGGCCTCATTCACCACAGCGACCGCGGGTCGCAATACGTATCCATTCGCTACACGGAGCGATTGGTCGAGGTCGGCGCCTCGTCATCCGTCGGCTCGGTCGCGGACTCGTACGACAACGCGATGGCCGAGGCCCTGAACGGCACGTTCAAGGCCGAACTGATCGAGCATCAGGGGCCGTGGCGGGACTTCGACGAGGTCGAGCGGGCCGTCTTCCAGTGGATCGCGTGGTACAACAGCGAGCGCCTCCACTCGGCCCTCGACTGTATGCCGCCCGACGAGTACGAGCAGGCGTACTGGACGAGCCCGGAGCAACACCCGCAAGTCGCTTGATCACACGAACGCGGACTCCACGAAAGCCGGGGCAGCTCAAAGTCAAATGACTGTGCGGGCGTCAGGGCAAGGTTGGCTCCGCTCCTGCTCCCGGGCCTTCTCCGGCCCGGCGCGACCTGCCAGATCGGCTATCAGTTCCGGCCAGGGCATGGACCCCGGCGCCGACGGGGAACTGAGCTTCGGGACGAGGTCGGACGGGAAGGGCGGGGCGTGAAACGCATGAGGGTCGGCCGGAGCAAGGCACTGTTCCGGGAAGCGAACCACTGCTTCAAGCGGGCGGACCTCCGCCTGGAGGGCATCCGGGGGCTGCTGGCCCAACCGGAGCGCAAGCGGGCCCGGTTGCTCCCGCTCGCCCGGAAGCAGTGGCTGCTCGCGGTCGAGGACGATCCGGACATCGCGCTCGCCGCGCTCGCCGACGCGGTGACGGACGGCCTGGACCTCGCCACCGACGAGTTCGTGGACCAGGCGCTGGCCCGCTGGATCGACACGTACTGGCCTCGCCTGCCGAAGGAGACCTACGAACGGCTCCAGGAGACCCTGGCCACGACCGGCCGGCCACTGGTCGAACGGATGACCTCGGTTTACCGCACCAAACCACCAGGCCCGTTCGACGAGCTGAACGTCGAACCCGTGATTGGGATGCTGCTGGACTACCACCCCGTGCACCCGCCGATGGACCTGCTGCTGACCGTGGGACCGCTGCGCAGCGAGGCGGACTGGTGGTGCGACGCGGGGTACCAGGCCCTGGGCAGGAAGGATCTGGACCTCGCCGAGCGGCACTTCGCCCGGGCCAACGAACTCGGCAGCCCGCACGTGCGAGAGCGCGTCGCCTACCTCGCGCTCCTGCGCACCCACGGCACCGCCGACCGGGAGTCGGTGCGCTCGGCCCTTATCACGGCCCGCGAGTTGTACTCCTCACCCGACCCCGAACGGCGGCTCTACCTGGGCTGCCGGGCCGTCTTCGCAGGCGTCGAGACGGATCTCGGCGAACTGGCCGGGCTGCACGTCGACCGGAGGGACCTGCGCGACCTCTGGTTGGCCCAGCACCACCTGCGCACGGGCGCGCTCAGCAAGGCCCGTGGGCGGCTGCGCTCGTGCGTGAAGCGCGCCCGCCAGGCCTCCGCTAAGGAGGCGCACCGGCGGCGCCCCCGCGACCGCTCCCCCTACGAGGTGTGGGACGTCGCCGAAGCCCAACTCGCCCGCCTCGCAGGCCGCGAGCACGCCGCGTGGGCGTCCTCGCGAAAGCACGACGAACCGGACGCGAGCTTCCTGCCCGTCCTCGACCGCTGGGACCCGGGCTGGCTATTCAAGCCGCCCCCGGCGCGGCGGAAGGCGCCCGAGGACGCGGACACGGATCAGGTCCGGTAGGCGATCCTGCTCGGCCAGGCGCCAGCAGTTCTTCCGCTCGACGCCGGACAGCAGGGCGAGCACGAAGGCGCGGGCGGTCGCCCGCGGCTCCACTCGGCGGAACCGGCCTGCGATCCGGGCCATCGCCTGGTCGAACATCGCCCGCCAACGGGCTACGTCTATGCTGTGACCCGCGGCCACCGCATGATCGTCATGAGTCCACACAACCCTTGATGATCACGCGGTGGCCGTTCCCGTTCCCACCCGGCCCCGGCGCGAGATCACGAAGTCACACTGGAGTATTAGTGGTTATTGTGAACGAGTACGGCCCCGGGTGCGCCCGGCGGCACCGGCGGCGCGGCCGGTCAGGACGGCAGGAAGCGGGCGCCCGGGCCCGGGCTGCGGTGGACGGAGTCCGGGGTCAGACCGGTGTGGCCGGCGGCGCACGCCAGGACGAGGGTGACCGGTTCGTCGCAGGCGTGGCCGTCGGCGGTGCCGTGGCGGACGACGACCGACGGGCCCTCCTCGTCGGCGAGGTACTTGTCGCCCCACTCCAGCAGGGCGATCACGGTGGGCCGCAGGTCGGCGCCCTTCTCGGTGAGGCGGTACTCGAAGCGCTGCCGGTCGCCGGGTTCCCGGTACGCCACGCGGTGCAGCACGCCCGCGGCGACGAGGCCGTCGAGTCGGGTGGAGAGCAGGTTGCCGGCGATGCCGAGCCGGGCCCGGAACTCCCCGAAGCGGCTGACGCCGTCCAGGGCCTCCCGCACGATCAGCAGCGACCAGCGCTCGCCGACCACCGCGAGGGCGCGTCCGACCGAACAGTTCGCCGGGTCGATCCGTCGCTGGTTCCACTGCTCCGTCATGGCTCGATCCTAGACCGCCCGGAGCACCTGGGTTGACAATCTCTACTCAGCCCCGACTAGGCTCCGGGCCACCTGAGTTGAGAAATTAAATCCAGGAGGCGACGGCCATGCCGATGCTCGACGTCCACATCCCCGACGGCGCACTGCGGCCGGAGGCGGAAGCGGCCCTGCTCAACCGCATCACCGAGATCCTGATCCGCCACGAGGGCTTCGACCCCGCCGACCCGGCCGCCCGCTCGGTCTCCTGGCTCTTCCTGCACCGGCCGGCCGCCGTCTACGTCGGCGGCGAGATCGCGGACGCGCCGCGCTACAAGGTCGTCCCGTCCGTACCCGAGGGCCAGCTCGACGCCCGGAAGCGCGCCGGCGTCATCGCCGACGTCACCGAGGCGATCCTGGACGCCGAGGACGGCGCCTGGCCGCGCGACCCCGGCCGGATCTGGGTCTTCCCCACCGAGATCCCCGAGGGCCACTGGGGCGGCTTCGGCAGGATCAGGCCACTCGCGACGATCCTCGCCCGGCTCACCGGCCACGACCGCGACCGGGCCCGCGGCCTCGCCGCGCAGCGCATCACCGAGAGCCGCGCCGAGCACGCCCGGCTGCCGTAGGAGACCGGCCGCAGCCGACCGCGAGCCCCCGGGCCGTCGGCGGCGCACCGTTGCCCCCGGGCTCCGGAACGTCGCTCCCGCCGGGTTCACCGGTCTCGCGCGTGATGCGCCCGGCATGGTTCGTGTGATCACTATTGGTCTACTCCAATCTGTCCTGAATACGTCGTCACAGCAGGCCCCGGGCTGCCGTTCACTGTTCCTCCCGAGCAGCCGGGTTCGCTGCCGCACGACCGGTCGACATGGGAGGCGGGATGCGAAGGGCCGTACGCTGTCTGGTCGTTGGGGTTACCGCCGTGATCGGAGCCGGCGCGGTGGTGGCCGTGCACGTCGACGGGCGGACACCGCTCGTACCCGCCTTGTACCTGGACGGGCTCCTCGCGGTCGGCTGGCTGTCGCTCCTCGCCCTGGTCGTACCGCGGCGACGGCCCGCGGGCCCGTCGGTGGACGACGGCGACGGGCCGCCGCAGCAGGCCGACCTCCCCCACCGAACGGACGCCGAGCCTCGCGCGACCTCGCACTGGAGGGGTCGCCACGGGCCCTGACCCCGGCCCGACCCCGGCCCGACCCCGGCCCCGCTCCCGACCCCGGCCCCCGCTCCCGGCCCCGCGGAAACCGGCCGAGGTCGCGTCGCGGTCTTTCCGCCGTGGGCGGCTCCTGCCACCATGACGCGAGGACCCCGGAGCGAGGGAGAGCTGTGGTACCGACGGTGCGCGTGAGTTCGGCGGTCATGACCCACCCGGTACGCCTGGTTCAGGCCCGCGAGCTGGCCGAGCGGCTCGGGCTGGACGGCCTGGCGCTCGATCCGGAGCCGGACGGCCCGCCGTCGGCGCTCCGGACGGCCCTGGTCGCCTGGGCGGCGGCGGACTCCGGGGGGAGCCATCACCTCGTCGTCCAGGACGACGTCTCCGCCCCGGAGAACATGGTGGCGCTCGTCGGCCGCGCGGCCACCCGGTTCCCCGACGAGGCCCTGGTGTTCTACACCAACTGGCACGCGCGCAACGGCGGCGCCGCCCGGCTCGCCGCGCTCGCCGGAGCCTCCTGGGTGCGGGCGGTGCCGGACGAGTTCACGCCGTCCCTCGCCGTCTGTCTGCCGCTCGACACGGTGGAGGACTTCCGCCGGTTCGCCACCGGCAGCGCCGAGCGCCACGACGACGAGCTCTTCTCGGTCTTCTTCCGCGAGCGCGGCCGGATGAGTCTGATCGCCGTGCCCAACGTGGTCGAGCACATCGGCACCAGCAGCATCAACGGCCATGCCACCCAGGGGATCCGGCTCGCCGTCTGCCCCGTGGACGCCGCCGACGCCGCACCGCTGCTGGAGCGGGGCCGCGTCCTGGAGGAGCCGGGGTGGATCCCGTACATGCGGTACGGCGAGGGCTACGTCCGGCTGGTCGGCCAGGAGCACGGCCCGGACGGCGGACGGGGTCACCACCGCTGGCTCGACGCCCTGCCGGCGACCGGCATCCCGGAGCGGGCCGTGCGCGATGCGGTGGCGGCGGACATGCCGGAGGACCTGGCGTCGGAGGTGGCGCGGCGGTTCGGCCGGAGCTTCGCCGAGGAGCTGTGGATCCACTGCCTCCTGCTCGGCCGGCAGGCGGCCGAGGCCGCCCGCCGGCTGTCCGGCGACCCCGACGACCCCGGCGACCCCGGCGACCCCGGACATCCCAACGCCCCCAACGCCCCCGGCCACGCCCGCGACGTCCCGCCGGCCGCCCTCGCCCGGCTGCGGGAGGCGGCCGTGGCCACCGCCGGCCCCGCCGGTCTGCCGCCCGAGCGCCGCCCCGAGGCCGGTCCGGACGAGGTACGGCTCATGTCCGCCTTCGCGTGGACCGCCGTCAGGGCCGGGGAGCGGCTGCCTACGGCTTGACCACCGGCATGACGCCCGACGAGTCCTCCGACAAGTCCTCCGCCGCGACCGGGTGGGTGATCCACACCCCGGGCTCCCAGTACGAGCCGAGGTCCCGCGCACGCTCGATCCGCAGCGTGGAGAGGCCTCCCGGGAAGACGTAGTCGCCGTCCTCCGGGAAGGCGAGGCCGGTCCAGCGCTCCCATTCGGCCACCGTCCCGGTGATCCGCGACGACTGTTCCGAGGCTCCGGCGATCGTGCCGCCGGCGCCCACCTGGGTGCGGATCCACGGGTCGAGCGGGGCCCCGTCCGCGCGCCGCCAGCCCGCGTACCGTTCGATCGGCACCAGCGGGTACCGGTCCTTCCAGGTGGGCCGCACCGGTACCAGCACCGTCTCCAGGGCGGCCCGCCGCGCCACTTGGCGCATCGCGTCGAGCAGCACGGTGGAGAACCCCTTGCGCTGGTAGTCCTCAGCGACCTCGATGCCCAGCGCGCACAGGGCGCCGGCGGTCCGGCCCGCCGCGCGGTCCGCGAACGCCCGGGCGATGGAGTCGTCCAGGCCGGGGCCGAGGTCGGCGGCCGTGCCGTCCCAGGTGCGCGGCAGCGAGCGTCCGGCGCCGGCCACCACCTCGCGCACGTCGTCGTACAGGACGAACTGGTAGTCGGGGAACTCCTCGAACAGCCGGTTCCAGTAGGCGTCGTTGACGTCTCCGTGCAGGTTGTACTCGGGCACGATGCCGGCGAACCGTTCCGGCATGCGGTCCCACAGTTCGGGGCGCTCCGCGTGGGTCACCACGACCAGGGCCATCGGACCGTTCTCCTCTCCTCGTGAACCTACGGGCCTGCGGGGTCTGCGGGGTCTGCGGGATCTGCGGGCCCCGCCGGACCCGCCGACCCGCCGGACCTACGCGGGGACTTCGGCGTCCCAGACGATGACGATCGGCAGCCCGTCCCAGGCCGCCCGTGCCGCGTCCGCGATGAACTCCTCGTAACCGCCGGGCGCGAGGCGCCCGTTGAAGAGCGGTTCGTGGCAGGCCCGCACCCGCAGCCCCGCTCCGGTGAACGCCTCCAGGTACCGCCCGGGGAGGTGGACGTGGTTGCGGACGAAGGCGAGCCGGTCGGAGCCGTGCACGAAGAGGCACTGCCCCTGCAGGGCGATGACGAAGGGGTGCAGGTCCGAGACGAGGATCCGCCCGCCCGGCCGGACCACCCGGGCCAGCTCGGACACTCCCGCCGCCAGGTCCGGCAGGTGGGTCATGGCCAGCGAGCAGACCGCGAGATCGACCGAGTCGTCGTCGAGCGGCAGCTTTTCCAGGTGCCCGAGCCGGTACTCGGCCTCGGGGGCGCGCTCGCGGGCTCTGGCCAGCATCTCGGGCGACTGGTCCACGCCGATGGTGCGGTGCCCGCGGGAGACGAGGGCGCCGGTCTGGCGACCGGTGCCGCAGGCCGCGTCGAGGGCGGTGCCCGTGGGGAGGGTGTCGAGGATCCCGTGCAGCACGGGCTCCTCGACCTCGATGTACGAGCTGGGCAGCGAGTCGTACACCGCCGACCAGGAGGCGTAGCCCTCGGCGGCGTCGAGTTCGCTGACGTCGGCGCCGCCGTCCGGCAGCCGCCCGTCACCGGACACGAAGCGCCGGATGTCCTCGACGCGTTCCCGCAGGAACGTCTCGTCCCCGTCCACGGCGTGGCGCAGGAGCGCCAGCCCCTCGATTCCCAGGACGAGTTCCCGTACCCGGAATTCACTGCTCATGAGAGCCCCTTGTCGATGACCGGAGGTGACGGATTTCGCGGTAGCCGGTCGGGTGCGGCTGGATTCCGCCCTACCCCGTTCGGCCGGAAGAACGCGGCCGGCCCGGTCCGCTGTCCGAAAGGCGGCTCCGAATTGACCGGTTCACGGACCCGTTGCCCGGAATTCCCGCACCCCCTACCATGGCTTGCCGAATCGGCCGGAATACCCATTCGCGGGCCGGTCGTTCTGCTGGGGAGGCGGAATGATAGAGGGATATGTCGGGCGGGAAAGCGTCACCTCGGGGGGAGACTCGGAGGGAGGGCTGACGGTTCACGTCTCCACCGACGCCGCCCGGTTCCGGCTGAGGTTCTACCGGCTGGGCGCGGACCTGGACCTGGTGGCGGAGACCGGCTGGTTCCCCGGTTCGCTCCACCTGCCGCCCCCGCACCCCGACGGCGTGCCCGGCCGGGCCTCGCCCGCCCACGGCTGGGGCTGGCCGCCGCTCGCCCTGCCGGTGCCCGCCCACTGGACTCCGGGGATGTACCTGGTCCAGTTCGTCGAGGAGGGCGGCGAGGGCCTGCCGCCGCTGGACGCGGGCAGCGTCGAGGGCCCCGCCCGCGAGTTCTTCGTGGTGCGGCCCCGGCGGGCCGGCAGCCGGTCCCGCATCCTCTACAAGAAGTCGACCTACACCCGGCACGCCTACAACCGCTCCGACCGGCCGGGCGAGGAACGCGCCGTCAGCCTCTACGACCACCCCGTGTACCTGGCGGACGCCGCTCCCCGCGGGCACAAGGTGAGCCTGCACCGGCCCGGCGGAGTCATCGACCTCGCCTACTGGGACGCCCCGTTCATCGCCTGGCTGGAGCGCAACGACTATCCGGTCGAATTCTGCACGGATCTCGACCTCCACGAGGACCCGGAACTTCTCTCCTCGTACGATCTGCTGCTGAGCGTCGGCCATGACGAATACTGGAGCGAGGCGATGCGCGCCCACGCCGAGCGATTCGTCCACGGCGGCGGGAACATCGCCTTCCTCAGCGCCAACACGTGCTGGTGGCGCATTCATCCGGCCGACGGGAACACCGCCTTCGTCTCCGACACCGACCACCACGTGGGGGACGAGTATCCGCACCTGCCGGCGACCGACCAGTGGTGGCCGGCGCCGCCCGACGGCGCGGGCCGCCCCGAGAACTCCCTCACCGGGGTGAGTTTCCGCAACGGCGGGATGTGGCCGAGCACCGAATGGCCCGGGGACCGCCCGCGCGAGGGGTACACCGTCCAGCACGCCGACCACTGGCTGTTCGCCGGCACCGGGCTGCGCGACGGGTCCGACGGCGGCGAGCCCGACCGGCTCGGCGCGGGCACCGCGCTGATCGGGTACGAGTGCGACGGCGCCGCCTACGCCCGGGACGCCCGGGGCGTGGCCCGGGCGACCGGCGAGGACGGCACTCCCTCCTCCTTCCTCATCCTCGGGATCCACGTCCTCGATCCGGTCCACGAGGACTTCCACGATTTCAGGTGGTGCCACTGGAACGGCCCGGTCCGGGAGCCGGGCCTCACCAGCCCCCGGGCCGCGACCATGGGCGTGCACACCGCCGGCGGCACCGTGTTCACCGCGGGCACCACCGACTGGCCGGTGGTCTGCGGGAGGGAGCAGGACGCCGGTGTCGTGCGGGTCACCCGCAACCTCCTGGACCGGCTGCGGCACCGCGCGGCGCGCCCCTGAGCAGGTCCCGCAGTCCGCGGATCCGGGCCGCCCCGGCCGGCAGGGGCGGTGCGGCTCCGCGTACCGCCGGGTCCGGCCGGCACAGGTGGACGGGCCGCATCCCGGCGGCGAGCGGTCCGAGGACGTCGGGCGCCCACATGTCCCCGACGAACAGCACCTCCCCGGCCCGCAGCCCGCACCGCTCCAGCAGCGCCCGGTAGATCAGCGGGTGCGGCTTGCGCGCGCCCGCCCGGGCGGAGCCGACGACCACGTCGACCACCGCGCCGAGGCCGACCTCCTCGACGCAGTCCTCCAGGTTCCAGAACCAGTTGGAGCAGATGCCCACCAGCAGTCCCCGGTCGCGGAGCTCCCCGAGGACGGGGCGGGCGTCCTCGAAGAGCTCCAGCCGGACGGCCTTCATGGCCCGGTCGATCTCCTCGACCAGGTCGTCGAGTTCGCGCTCCGGCACCCCGCAGGCCCGCGCCCTGCGCAGCAGCCGGTCCAACTCCCAGCGGTGGTAGGCGGTTTCACCGACCGAGTGGGCCACGTGCTCCTCGCCCTCGCCGGGGCCCACCGCCCACTGGTCGCCCCAGCGGGCGCCCTGGGCGGCGAGGCCCCGGCGTTCGAAGATTCCGCGGTGGTCGGGCGGCAGCGGCTCGACCATCCGCACCAGCGTCCCGTAGAAGTCGAAGACGACGGCACGGACCTGCGGCGGCGACACGTTCGGCACCCGCCTCGCCTCAGTACCGGCCGTACCGGCGCGGGAAGTAGTCCTGGAGTTCGCCGTCCCGCTCGATGTCGACGGTCGCGCAGTGCAGCCCGCCGCCGAACGGCCCGACCGCCCGGAACGGCACCGGGACGATCTCGAAGCCGTACGAGGAGAGCTGCTCCGCCAGCCGGACCTCGTTCTCCTCGATGCACAGGGTGTTCTCGTCGAGGTTCAGCATGTTCCCGGCGAGCCACGGGCTGCAGAACGACAGCTTCGGCGGGTGGTCCCAGCTCGCGGGCTGCACCGCCTCGACGATCTCCCAGTCGTTGAGCCGGAAGAACTCCATCAACTCGGCATCCGCTAGCCGCTCGCCGCAGTGCAGCACCAGGCCGGGGCGCAGCGGCACCCAGGTGGCGTCGATGTGCAGCGGGTGGGTGTTGGTGGAGGTCACGGCGTGCACCCGGTGGTCGGGGAAGTGGCGCTTGAGCCACTGGTAGCCGCTGCGGTTGGTGACGAAGGACAGTTGGACGAACAGGTCCTTGCCGAAGCGGGCGACGTCGGCGGCGTCGAACAGCGGCTCGGCCTCGGTCAGCACGAGGTCGTACTCGCGGACCCGGGCCAGCTGCTCCTCGGTGGACAGGTCGTTGTAGGTGTCCCAGAACTCGGTGTGGTACGAGGCGTCGGTGAGCCGCGGTTTGGGGGCGGCCTCCCAGCGCATGCGCTCGTCGGCCTCGAACAGGCCCTGCAGCACGGGCCGGTAGCACAGGTACTCGTGCCAGCGGCTGCGGTAGGACATGGTCGCTTCCAGGACCTCGTTGCCGACGGTCAGCAGCAGGTCCCGGGGCGGCATGCAGCCGAACATGGAGTCCTGGGTCCACTCGGGCGTGCCGACCTGCTGGGTGAAGTCGACGGGGGTGGGGCGGTCGACGCGGATGCCGCGGCGGCGCAGCAGGTCGGCGAAGTCGTCGAGCTGCTGCTCGGCCTCGGCGACCATGTCGGCGGGCATCGGGCCGTAGGTTCCCAGGGGGAAGCCGTCGTCGGGGTAGTCCCGGCGGACCGCGTGCTCGGGGGCCTGGACCACGGTGCCCTCGGCGCGCCCGACGATCACATGACGCAGGGGGTCCCAGCCGTTCCAGGCGTTGACCCGCACCGGCCGTTCGGCGGCATCGGGGTTGGCATCGGTCGCGGTCGTCGTCTGCTCGGTCACGTACAAGCCCTTCGATGGGGGTCGCGTGGGTGACGCAGAGGCCCAACCTGCGGGGACCACCCGGGAGCAGTCAAGGCGTTGCGCCCTCTGCGGGACACCGAACGTCATCTTCCGGCCGAATGTCCGCGCCTCCGCGCCGCGGGGTGATCAGACGGGTAGTCAGAAGACCGCCCCCATAGCGAACTTGGAGACCCCATGGCCATTCGCATGCCCTCTCGCCCCTTGGTTCTCACCTTGCTCCTGTCCCTGGCCGTGGCCGGGTGCGGTTCCGGATCGGGCGGCGGCTCCGGATCCGGCGGCAAACTGACGGTGTGGCTGGCCGTGGACGCCCAGGAGAGTTGGCCACAATTGGTCCAGTCCACCAACGACCGTTTCGCCAAGGACCACCCCGGGGTCCAGGTCGACGTCCAGTACCAGCAGTGGACGACGAAGAACCAGAAACTGGACGCCGTCCTCGCCGGGAAGAACGTGCCCGACGTGGTGGAGATGGGCAACAGCGAGACCACCAACTACATCGTCAACGGTGCCTTCGCCCCCGTCGAACCGGCCCGCTTCGACCAGTCGGACGCCTGGCTGCCGGCGCTCGCCGACGCCTGCCGCAACAACGGGAAGACGTACTGCGTGCCCTACTACGTCGGGGCCCGGGTCGGTGTCTACCGCACCGACTACTTCGCCCGGGCCGGTGTGCCGGGCGCCCCGAGGACGTACCCCGAACTCCTCTCCGCGTTCGACAAGCTGAAGAGCACCGTCGGCGCCCAGGACCCGAACTTCTCCGCCTTCTACATGCCCGGCCGCTACTGGTACGCGGCGATGGCCTTCGTGAAGGACGCGGGCGGCGAGATCGCGGTGAAGGACGGCGACCGCTGGAAGGCCTCGCTGTCCTCGCCGAAGTCCGTCGCCGGGCTCACCGAGTGGAAGCGGCTGATCGACGCCTACTACGTGGGCGACCGCGCCAAGGACAACGGCGACCAGCCGGCCGTCGTCGGCCAGGGCCACGTGGGCGTCTTCTACGGCAACACCTGGGAGGCCGACGCCGCCGCCGACGAACGCTCCGGCGGGGATCCGAAGCTGAAGGACAAGTTCGCCACCTTCCCCTTCCCCGGCCCGTCCGGGAATCTCCTGCCGCCGTTCCTCGGCGGCTCCACCCTGGCCGTGCCGGCCAAGTCGACACGCAAGGACCTGGCCGCCGACTGGATCAAGCTGTTCACCGACCGGGAGTCGCAGAAGACGCTGATCGCCGCGAACACCCTGCCCAACAACACCGTCCAGCTGGCCGAGGTCGCCGGCGGCGGCATCAACGGCCCGGCCGCCCAGGCCGCGGCCACCGGCGGCTGGATGACCCCGTTCGCGCCGGGCTGGACGTCGGTGGAGAAGTCCAACGTCCTGCCCGAGATGCTCGAACGGATCGCCAACGGCAAGGCATCGGTGCAGGACGCCGCACGGGAGGCGGACCAGCGGATCGACGAAGTGGTCAATGAGCGCTGACCGGGGCCGGCGGCGGCGTCCGCTGCTGCCGTACCTCCTGATCGGCCCGACCGTCCTCGCGCTCGTCCTGGTGCTCGGCTACCCGCTCGTGGACATGGTCGTCCTCTCCTTCCAGGACATGACCCGCGAGCAGCTGTTCAGCGGCACGTCGCCGCCGTGGGCCGGGCTGGACCAGTTCCGCCGGATCCTCGGTGACGGGTTCTTCTGGACGGTGGTGGCCCGTACGGTGCTCTTCACCGCGGTGTGCGTCGTCCTCACCGTGCTCTGCGGGCTGTTCACCGCCCAGCTGATGCACCGGGTCTCCCCGTGGGTGCGCGCCGTCATCGCCGGGGTGCTGGTGACCGTGTGGGCGATGCCCGTCATGGTCGCCGCGTCGATCTTCCGCTGGCTCTTCGACGCCGACTACGGCGTGGTGAACTGGCTGCTCTCGAACCTGCCCGGGGTCGACCTGGCCCGCCACAACTGGTTCACCGACCCCTGGCAGGGGTTCTCCGTCATCGTCGCCGTCGTGGTGTGGGGCTCGCTGCCGTTCGCCGCGATCACCCTGCGGGCCGCGCTGGCCCAGGTCCCGCCCGAGTTGGAGGAGTCCGCGGTGCTCGACGGGGCCCGGCCGTTCCAGGTCTTCCGGCACGTGACCCTGCCGGTGATCAGACCGGTCCTCGTCATGGTCACCACGCTGTCGGCCATCTGGGACTTCGGCGTCTTCAACCAGATCTGGCTGATGCGCGGCGGCCAGCCCGAGCGGGAGTACTACCTGTTGGGCGTCTACTCCTTCATCGAGTCCTTCGCCGTCAACCGGTACAGCACCGGGGCCGCGATCGCGCTGGTGACCGTCGTGCTGCTGCTCGCCGGTTCGGTCGTGTACCTGCGTCAGATGTTCCGGACGGGAGAGGTCGAATGAGGCGGCGGCGGTCCCTGGGCCGCGACCTCCTCGGACTGCTCGTCGCCGCGGTGATCGGCTTCCCCGTCTACTGGATGGTGCTCACGGCGTTCCGGCCGGCCACCGAGATCCTGCGCCTGCCGCCGGAGTTCTGGCCGGGCCGGTTCACGCTCGACAACTTCGCCCGGGCGCTGGGCACCGAGACCTTCTGGGCCAACGTCCGCTCCAGCGTGGTCATCGGCCTCGGCACCGTCCTGGTGTCGCTGGCCGTCGGCGCCCTGGCCGCCTTTGCCCTCGCCCGGTTCCGCTTCGCCGGCCGCAGGGCCTTCGTCGTGGTGATCCTGATCGTCCAGATGGTCCCACTGACCGCCCTGATCATCCCCGTGTACCTGCTGCTGAACGACATCGGGATGACCGACAGCCTCGCCGGCGTGATCCTCACCTACCTGGTGTTCACGCTGCCCTTCACGGTGTGGATGCTGCGCGGCTTCATCGCCGGCGTCCCGGTGGAACTGGAGGAGGCGGCCATGGTCGACGGCTGCGGCCGCCTCGGCGCCTTCCGCCGGGTGGTGCTGCCACTGCTCGCCCCCGGCATCGTCGCCACCTCCGTCTTCGCCCTCGTCCAGGCGTGGAACGAGTACGTCCTCGTCTACGTCCTGCTGTCGAGCCCGAAGAAGCAGACCGTCAGCATCTGGCTGGTCTCCTTCCAGACCAGCTTCGGGACCGACTACGGCGGTCTCATGGCGGGCGCCACGCTGACCGCCCTGCCCGTCGTGGTCTTCTTCCTCGTCGTCCAGCGCAGGATCGCCTCCGGCCTCGCGGCCGGCGCGGTCAAGGGCTGACCGCGAGCACAGCAGGCCCCGCTCTCCCGGCGGCACCCCGTTCACGTCCACAGGAGGATTCCGTGACGCACGACCGCCTCGATCTCGTGTCCAAGCTGTACCAGCCGTCCGGCTGGCCCCGTGTCCTGGAGGCCGCCTCGGGAGCCGCCTCCGGGGCGCCACTCGTCGTGGACCTCGATCCGACGACCTTCTGCGACCTGGCCTGCCCCGAGTGCATCAGCGGCAAGCTCCTCAACCAGGGCCGCTTCACCCCCGAACGGCTGGCGGCGCTCGCCGAGGAGCTGGTCGCCCTGTCCGTCCGGGGCGTGGTGCTGATCGGGGGCGGCGAGCCGCTCGCCCACCGGGGCACCCGCAAGGTCCTGCGCATCCTCGGTGAGGCGGGCCTGGCCGTCGGGGTCGTCACCAACGGCACCATGATCGACAAGAACCTCACCGAACTCGCCCGCTACGCCACCTGGGTCCGCGTCTCGATGGACGCCGGCACCGCCGGGACGTACGGCCTCTTCCGCCCCGACCGCAAGGGCCGCAGCGTCTTCGACAAGGTCGTCGCGAACATGCGGCTGCTCGCCGAGGCGAAGAGCGGCGCCCTCGGCTACTCCTTCCTCGTCATGACCCGCCGGGAGCCGGACGGCCGGACCGTCAGCAACCACACCGAGGTGCTGCGCGCCGCCGAACTCGCCCACGACATCGGCTGCGACTACTTCGAGACCAAGGCGATGTTCGACGAGGAGCACCACGTCATCCAGGTGTCCCAGGACATCCTCGACGCGGTCGACCGCCAGCTCGCCGAGGCGGCCCGGCTGGAGAGCGACACCTTCCAGCTCGTCAACTCCTCCACGCTCACCTCCCTGCGCCGCCACACCGGACCCGTCCAGCCCAAGGAGTACCACCGCTGCCGGGTCGCCGAACTGCGCACCCTGATCACCCCGTCCGGCGTGTACGTCTGCGCCTACCACCGCGGCAACCCGATGGCCAGGATCGGCGACGCCGTCACCGACAGCCTGGCCGACATCTGGCAGGGCTCCGACCGCGGCATCATCGACCCGAGCCGGGACTGCCGCTTCCACTGCGCGCGGCACCGCTCCAACCTGGAACTGGAGCAGATCGCGCAGGGAACGGGCGCAGTCCCCCTCCAGGAGGACTACGACCCGTTCCTGTGACCGTCGTCGTGACCGTCACACCGCGCTGACGCCGACCCGATCCCCCGCCCGGGCACCGCGGCTCCCCGCCGCCGCCCGGGCGGGGATCACCCGCGCCCCGGGGTACCGGCCGCGCAGCGCGCCGGCCAGGCCCGCCACCACCGCGGGCGCGTCGCCCGCGCGGCACACCCCGACCAGCGAGCCGCCGCCCCCGGCCCCGCTGAGCTTCAGCGGCAGGCCGACGGCGCGCAGCGCCACCGCCCGCAGCTCCTCCAGGAGCGGGGTCGACATGCCCTGGTAGTCGCGCATCGCCGCGTGCGCCCGGGCCATCGCCTCCCCCAGCGCCTCGTGGTCGCGCCCGCGCAGCGCCGCCCACGCGGCGGCCGAGGCCCGGTCGGCCTCGGACCGGTACGCCGCGAGGGCGGGATCACCGGCCGCGAGCTGCGCCCGCACCGTACGGATGTGGTCGCCGGTGTTCTTCCGGGTGCCCGAATCCACCACGACCACCCGCCAGTCGTCCGGGAACTCCAGCCGCTCCCTGACGACCGGCAGCCCCTGCTCCCGGCCGTCGATCAGCAGCGCGCCGCCCTCGGCGACGGCGAGGTGGTCCATGCCGCCGCCGTTGAACCGGGCGAACTCGAACTCGTACGCCCACTGGACGATCGAGCGCTCCGGCACCCGCTCGCCGGCCGGCGCCGCGGCCTCGGCGAAGGCCCGGAACAGCGCCACGATCAGCGCCGTGGAGGAGGACAGCCCGCTCGCGGGGGGTGCCTCGCTGCGGACGCGCACCGGCGGCGGGGCGGGGGCCAGCCCGGGGAGCCGGGCGCGCAGGAAGGTCCACACCTCGGCGGGCCAGTCGCCGGCCGTCTCCGCCACGGCCGCCGTCCCGGGCAGCACCTCGACCGTGGTCGGCAGGTCGAGGGCGAGGCTGACCGAGCGGCCCGCCCCCAGCCAGTCCAGGTCCTCCCCCGACAGGCACGCCCGGCACGGCACCGCGGCGCGGATCGGATCCTCCTCGCCCGTCCGGCACTCTTCGCTCATCCGGTGCTCCTCGCTCATCCGGCCTGGAACCTCCCCTCGGCGACGAACGCCCGGTACATCGACAGCACCACCGCCGTGGGCGGGTGCAGCGGCCCCGGCGGATCGTCGAGGCGGCGGAACTCCGCCCGGCGCACCTCGTCCGCCCCCGGGGCGAGCTCCCCCGACCAGCGCCGGGCCACGAAGCACAGCGCGAAGCAGTGGGTGACGTCCCCGTTCGGGTAGGTCAGGGTGTGCACGGCCGGATCGGACAGCGACCCGAACGCGACCAGGTCCTCCTTCTCCACCCGCAGCCCGGTCTCCTCCGCCACCTCCCGGACGGCCGCGTCGGCGAAGCCCCCGTCCTCCTCGCAGGCGCCCGCCGGCAGCTCCCACACGCCGTTGTCGACCCGCTGCTGGAACAGCCCCCGGCCGGCCGCGTCGAGCAGCAGGACCTGGGACCCCGGCATCAACAGCTTTCTGCCGCCCACCTTCTGACGCAACGACCAGGTGTACGACCCGACGTAACCCATGCCCGCACCGCCTCCTTCGCGGCCCGCCCCACGGCGGACGTCCACGGCGCCACAGACTGTCACGCGTTCTCCTCCACCAGCCAGCGCGGCACCGCCTCGGGTGTCGACTCCAGCCACCGCACGTACCGGTCCACGCCCTGCGCCACGTCGATCCGGGCCCGCCAGCGCAGCAGCTCCCGGCACCGCTCCGTGGAGGCGTACCCCCCGAGCGGATCGCCCTCGGGGCGCGGGGTGACGATCCGGCGCGCCCCCGGGAAGTAGGGGGTGAGCAGGTCCGCGACCTCCCGGACGGACGTCGGGCGGCCCGTCCCCACGTTCACCGTCCGGCCCGCCATCCCCTCCTCCACGAGCGCCAGCGCCGTCGCCTCGGCCACGTCCTCGACGTGGACCAGGTCGCGCACCTGGACGCCGCCCCCGTTCAGGCGCATGGGACGGCCGAGCCGGGCCTGCAGGGACAGCCACGGGACCATCCAGGAGTGGCTGCCCGGCTTGGGGATCTGCGGCTCCCCGTACACCGAGAAGTACCGGACGATCGCGTGCTCGCACCCCGACGACGCCCCGAGCAGCAGCCGGGTCTGGTGCTCCGCCCACAGCTTGCCGTTCGCGTACACCGACAGCGGGAACAGCGGCTGGTCCTCGTGGAACACGTGCGGGCCGGGCGAGTCGGCGGGGCCGTCGCCGTACACGGACGCGGACGAGACCAGCACCAGGCGGCGGATCCGCGCCCGGGACGCCTCCTCCAGGACGACCTGGGTGCCCTGCACATTGGCCCGGAAGGCGATGCCGGGATTCCGGGTGCAGGCGGCCACGTCCGCGTAGGCGGCGGCGTGGACCACGAAGTCGGCCTCCCGGAGCAGCCCGGCGACCGCATCGCGGTCGCACACGTCGCCGACGACGAGCCGGGCCCCGCTCCCCTCCGCCCCGAAGACCGCGTGCCCGGACTCGGGGTAGGCGTCCATCCGGTCCAGGACGGCCACCTCGGCACCGGCCCGGCACAGCAGGGCGCTGAGCCGGCTGCCCACCAGGCCCCCACCCCCCGTCACGACGACGCGGGCGTCGCGCAGTTTCTCCAGCCGGGCCCCGACGCTCTCGCCCCCGTCGGCTCCGGCTTCGTTCGATGGCGCGTGCGATCCAGCGGACATGTGTGTCCCTTTCCGTGGAGACGGCGAACTCGGATGCGCGCTCACACACAGCCACAGGCTTCACACGGAAGGTGGCGTGCCAGCCCAGCATCCGTGGATCTCCAACCGCTCCGCCAGTGCGAATTCGGCACTCTTGCCAGCCCTCGGCGCGATCCGTACTGTCCGGAACCGGTGGCACCCGCAGTAGCCGATCGCTCCACTGGGTCCACCAAGTCCCTTACGCCCCACCAGAGACAGGGAAATGAGATGACACGCCATCAGCTCAGCGGGGTGGTCATGACCCACCCCAAGCGCCGGCGGGCCGCCGAGCGGATGGCCCTGGCGGCACCCCCGGGCGCGCTGCGCGTCGTCATGGACCCGGACCCCACCGGCACCCCCTCGGTGCTGCGCACGGCGCTCGCCGCCTGGGAGGCCGTCGAGGACGGCGCAACCCACCAACTGGTCGTCCAGGACGACATGCTGTTGTCCGAAACGTTCTTCGAACGGGTCCGCCTCGCCGTCGACGCGATGCCGGACGCGGCACTGGCCCTGTTCGCCCTGTGGGACTCCCGCAACGGGGCCGCCGCCCGCTTCGGCGCCATGGCCGGCGCCCGCTGGGTCGGCGCGGTCAACGAGTACTTCCCGTGCGTCGCGATCGTGCTCCCCCGGGCCGTCGCCGAGGGCTTCGTCCGCTACGGCCGCGAGCGCCTCGGCGGCTGGCCCGACGACATCCTGATGCACCGCTACCTCCGGGACGCCGGCGTCCCCCGCTACGTCTCCGTCCCCAACCTCGCCGAGCACCAGGACCGCGGCTCGATCTCGGGCAACGCCTTCCGGGGGCCGCGCCGTTCGGCCTGCTTCCTGCCCGGCGACCGGCCCGGCGACGAGGGGGACCGGCTGACCGGCCTGACGGTCCTGCCGTTCCTCAAGTACGGCGTCGCCCGCTGCGCGGTACGGGTCACCGGGCCGGGCCCCGAACGCTGGCTGCACCTGGACTGCGAACAGTACCTGCACGGCCTCGGCCTGCCCCGCACGCTGTTCGCGCCGCCCGGGCCGGAGCCGGACGCGCCGGACGTCCGCGGGACCTGGCTCACGGCCCTCGCCATGGGCCACGAGGCCGCCCGCCTCGGCCTGGACGCCGACGGCTCCGCGCCCGCGGTACGGGCCGAGGTGTACGCCGAGGCGATCGCGACGATCGGGCCCGGCGGCATCAGCAACACCAGCACCGAGGAACACCTCGCCGAACGCCGCGAGGCCCTGGCCGCCGTGGCACGACGCGCACTGGCCGCCGGACACGAGGCCGCCCACCGCCCGGCCCCCCGCCGGCCCCGGCGGCCCGCCGGCCTCACCCTGCGCGGCGGCGCCACACCGCTCGGCGAGCACCTCGCACGCAGACTGGCCGACCTCACCGGCGACGCGGCGCCCGACGCCGTCCTCGACCTGACCGGCCTGCGCGCGGGAGCCCCGGCCCGGGAACTGAGGATCCACCTGCCCGACGACCCCCGGCCGTACACCCTGGCCGTGGACGAGGTGTACGGCCCCGGCTGCTCCCGGGACACCCTCATCGGCCGCATGGTGTGGGACGCCCTGCGCAGCCGGCCGGTGGTCGTCCAGGAGGGCCACGACACCGAGGTGCACCCCGTCTACACGGACGACCTGGCCGACGCCGTGCTGGCCGTGCTGCGCACCCGGCCCACCGCCCGCGCCCTGACCGTCGCGGGCGAAAAGCCCGCCACGCTCGGCGAGTTGGCGCACGCCGTGCACGCCGCCGTCCGCCCGGTGCCGGTCCGGACCGATCCGCCGGCGCCCGGACTCCCCGCCGCCCGGCCGGCGTTCCCGGACGGCCCCCGCCCACCCGGCTGGACACCGGCGACCGGACACCCGAAGGGACTGCACGCCTTCGCCCAGTGGCTCGCGTACGAGGGCACGCTGCTCACCGTCGTCTGACCTCTCGGGCGCTCGGCGCTGGGGCGGCGGGCGGCGGCCGGGGCGCCTACGAGCGGCTCGGCACCCCCGGGCGCGGCGAGGCCGTCGCCCCCGGTTCCTTCCGGCCCCGGCCCACCGGCCCCGACGCCGCTGTCGGGGCCAGCGGCAGGCGCACGGTGAACACCGAGCCCCTGCCCGGGGTACTGGCCACCCGGACGCTGCCGTCGTGGACCTCGGCGAGCTTGCGGACGATGGCGAGGCCGAGACCGCTGCCGCCGGTCCGACGGCTGCGGGACTTCTCCGCCCGCCAGAAGCGCTCGAACACCAGCGGCAGGTCCGCCTCGGCGATGCCGCTGCCGGTGTCGGCGACCTCGATGAGGACGGCGCCGGCGTCGGTGCGGGCCCGCAGGGTGACCGTGCCGCCCGCCGGGGTGTGCCGGACCGCGTTGGCGACCAGGTTGCCGACGGCCTGGCGCAGACGCACCGGGTCGGCGAACAGCTCGGCTCCGGCCGCCGAGCCGTCCGGCGCGCTCCCGGACGACATGTGCCCGTCGGGCGCGCTCCCGGACGACGCGTCCCGGGAGGGCTCGACGGCCAGCGCCAGGGCCACTCCGGACGCCCGGGCCCGGGCTCCGTGCGCGGTGGCGACCTGGGCCAACAGGTCCTCGACGTCCACGGGTTCGCGGTACAGGGCCAGTTCGCCCGCGTCGGCGGCGGCCAGGTCCTTCAGGTCGTCGATGAGGTGCTGGAGCAACAGGGCCTCTTCGAGCAGCGAGCCCGTCAGCGCCCGGTCGGCGGTGGCGACGCCGTCCTCGACGGCCTCCAGCCAGCCGCGGATGTTGCTCAGCGGGGTGCGCAGCTCGTGCGCGATGTCGCCCACCATCGCCTTGCGCAGGTCCTCCAGTTGCCCGCGCCGTTCCGCCATCGCGTTGAAGGCGGCGGCGAGTCCGGCGATCTCGTCGCGGCCGGTCACGTCGACCCGGGCCGAGAGGTCCCCGTCGGCCATCCGCCGGGCGGCGTGGGTGAGGGCGTGCAGCGGCCGGGAGAGCCGCAGGCCGACCGTCACCGTGACCGCCACGGTCACCGACAGCACCAGGGCCGCGACCTCGGCGACCCGTCCGGGGTGGGCGGGGATCGACGCGGAGACCGCCGTGGGGGCCTCGCTCCCGGCTCCGGCGCCGGTGCCCTTCGGGGCGGTCACCGGGGTGTCGACGAACAGCAGCACGGGCGGCGCCACGTACTGGACGAGCTGCTGCCGGCGGGCGTTGGTCAGGCAGGCGGACATCGCCCGGTCCTGCGGTGCCGGCCCTGCCGGGATCCCGTCCGGCCCCAGCGACAGGGTGACGGGACCGGCCTGCCGGCGGGCCAGGCAGGCGTTGACCAGCGCGGTGAGGTCGGTGAGCGCGGCGCGCTCGGTGTCGGTCGGGGCCGCCATCACCACGGGGGACGCGCAGCGCACACCGTCGGCGCGGTCGTCGGTGGTCCGCAGCCGCGGCCGCCCGGCGAGGTCGTCGGTGACGGTCGCCTCGATGCCGAGCGCCGACCGCAGGCAGTCCGCCTGCCGCAGCAGGGCGGCCCGCAGGGTCGCCTGCTCGGCGGCGGTCGGCCGGAACGGTCCCACCGCACGGGCGTCGATCCGGTCGCTCGGCGCGCCGGGCAGCATGGCGATGTCGACGGCGAGCGGGTCCACGGTGGTGGTGGGCGTACGGGGCAGGGCCGTCCGCTCACCGGCCGTCGACGCGGGACCGGTCTCGGGCCCGTTCACGGGAACGGGGGCGGCACCGGCACCCGCCCCGGTCGCCGAGTCCACGACCGGTTCGAAGCGCGGCGTCGCCAGGACGATGCGGCGCCCGGTGGCATCCGCGAGCCGCCGAACGGTCTCCTGCGCCCCGCTCCAGTCGGCGTGGGTCGCGGCGTAGCCGAGCAGTTCGTCGTAGATCCGGGTGTGGTCCACGAGGACCCGGGTCTGCTCCCGCTCGATCGCGCCGGTGGTCGTGCGGGCGGCCAGCCAGGCGGTCGCGGCGATGGAGCACAGGGAGACCAGGGCGGAGAGCGCGAGCAGCCGGACCGTCAGGCTGCGGCGCAGCGGGGTGTCAGGACGCACCGGGCGGCTCCTCCGCGAGCTTGTAGCCGATGCCGTACACCGTCAGGAGGGCGACGGGGCGGCGCGCGTCCGGTTCGATCTTGCGGCGCAGGTTCATCACGTGGGTGTCGACGGTACGGGTGGTGATGTAGCGGTCGATGCCGTGCAGGTGTTCCAGCAGCTGGGCGCGGGTGAAGACCCGGCCCGGCTGGCCGGCCAGCACTTCCAGCAGCCGGAACTCGGCGGGTGTGCAGCCGATCCGACGGCCGTGGGCGGTGACCTCGTGGCGCAGCGGGTCGACGGTGAGCGGTCCGACCCGCAGGACGGCCCGCGGCCCGGACGCGTCCTGGGCGTCCCGGCCGCCGTGGGCGTCCGGGGTCGGGGCCGGCCGGGAGCCGCGGCGCAGCAGGGCGCGGACCCGGGCGACCAGTTCGCGGGGGCTGTAGGGCTTGGTGAGGTAGTCGTCGGCGCCGAGGTCGAGTCCGAGCAGGAGGTCCTCCTCGGCTGTGCGGGCGGTCAGCATCAGCACCGGCAGGGGGGACTCGGCGCGCAGGGTGCGGCACACGTCCAGGCCGTCCAGGACGGGCATCATCACGTCGAGGACGAGGAGTTGCACCGATCCGAGGCGGGCCCGCTCCAGCGCGGCCCGGCCGTCGTGGACGACGTCGACGCGGTGGCCTTCGCGTTCCAGGTACAAGCGGATGAGGTCGGCCTGTTTGGGATCATCCTCGGCAACCACCACATGTGCGCACATACGGATGATCGTAGAGCGCCGTCCGATCGCCGTTCCCCGACCGTGTCCGCCCACGTCACCACCGCTTTCCGACTGCTTCCTGACAACTTCCTGACACCGGGCGGAGAGTGTGGCGGGGTCCGCCGGGGCCGAGTGCCCCGGTCCCCTCCCGAGAGGCCCCTCGTGAAGCCGTCCCCGAAGCCGTCCCTGAAGCCCTCCCCGAAGCCGTCCTCCCGTCCGTTGTCCCTCGCCGCCGGTGTCCTCGGCGTGGCCCTGGTCCTGTCCGCGGCCCCCTCCGCCGCCACGGCGGCCAGCGCGGTCCCCTCCGGGCCCGCCACCGCGCCCGCCACCGCGCCGACCGTCGCGGAGGAGGACGTGATGCCGCACCTGCGGGCCCTGCAGCAGATCGCCGATCGCAATGGCGGCAACCGCGCGCACGGCACCCGCGGGTACGCGGAGTCGCTGGCGTACGTGCGCCACGCGCTGGACCGGGCCGGCTTCCGCACCGAAGTGCGCCGCTTCTCGCACGACGGCGCGACCGGCTACAACCTGATCGCCGACTGGCCCGGCGGCGACCCGAACCACGTGCTGCTCTCCGGCGCCCACCTGGACAGCGTCAAGCAGGGCCCGGGGATCAACGACAACGGGTCCGGGTCGGCCACGGTGCTGACCACCGCCCTCCAGGTGGCCAAGGCCCGGTTGAAGCCCGCCCGGCACCTGCGGTTCGCCTGGTGGGGGGCCGAGGAGGTCGGGCTGGTCGGTTCCGCCGACTACGTCCGCGGCCTGTCCGACGCCGACCGCAAGGCGGTCGACCTGTACCTCAACTTCGACCAGACCGGCAGCCGGAACACCCAGCAGTGGTTCGTGGTGAAGGACGGTCAGCAGGCCGACAGCGCGGCCGGGCAGGTCTTCGAGTCGTGGTTCGCCGCCCGGGGGCTCGCCACCTTCGACATCGGCGTGGGCGGGTCGGACAACGAGTCGTTCGGCAAGGCCGGCATCCCGTCCTCCGGCTTCAGCACCGGCATCTCCGACTGCATCCACGATGCCTGCGACAACCTCGCCAACATCGACCCGGCGACGCAGACCACCAGCACCAACGCCCTGATCGGCGTGGTGTGGCAGCTCGCCGCCACCACCCCCGCCACCGCCCGGCCCTGACCACCCGACACCCCGCAGGAGACACGGATGCCCGGAACACCGACCACCCGCCGCCGGACCGCCGCAGTGCTGGCGACCGCGACCGCCCTCGGCGTCGCCCTGACGGCCCTGCCCGCCTCGGCGGCCGGCCTCGGGGACCCGTACTTCCCCGACGACGGCGACTCCGGCTACGACGTGGGGCACTACGACGTCCGGATCGCCTACGACCCGGCGCGCACGGACCACCTGGACGGCGACACGACCGTCACCGCCCGGGCCGTCCGGGCGCTGGACCGCTTCAGCCTGGACCTGAAGGGCTTCACGGTCGCCTCGGTCACCGTGAACGGCACGCCGGCGCGGTCCTTCTCGCGTTCCGGCGAGCACAAGCTGGTCGTCGTCCCGGCCCAACGGGTCGCCCGGGGCGCCACGTTCGCCGTCCGGGTGACGTACGCCGGCACGCCCGACGCCGAGGGCTGGCACACCCTGAGGAACGGCGGCGCGAACGTGTCGGGCGAACCGCACTCCGCGACCTCGTGGTACCCGTCGAACGACCACCCGTCCGACAAGGCCACCTTCGCCCTCACGGCGACCGTCCCCGACGGCTGGACCGCCATCGGCAACGGCCTGCCGGGGCCGACCACCACCGCCAACGGCACGACGACGTTCCGCTGGCGCGAGGACCGGCCGATGGCGACGTACCTCGCCACGGTCGCCGTCGACCGGTTCACCGTCCACCGGGCGCAGCTGCCCGACGGCAAGCCCGTCATCACGGCGTACAGCCCGGACGTCCCGGTCGACGCAGCCACGGAGGCCGCGCAACCGGACGTCCTGGCCTTCCTGGCCTCGAAGTTCGGCCCGTACCCGTTCTCCTCGGCGGGTGCGATCGTGGTCGGCGAGTCCGAGAATCCCGGACGCGGTGCGGCGGCTCTGGAGACCCAGAGCCGGCCGACGTACATCGGGGCCCTCTACGACGAGGGGGTGGTCCACGAGAGCGCCCACCAGTGGTTCGGCAACAGCGTCTCGTTCACCGACTGGCGCGACGGCTGCATCGCCGAGTGCTTCGCCCAGTACGCCAATCAGCTGTGGGAGGAGCACAACGGCGCCGACCTGGACACCGGCTTCTACCCCCACGTGGTCGCCGCGAACAAGGACAACCCCTCGTTCTGGTCCACGAAGCTGTACGACCCCGGGAAGGGCAAGGAGCTCGCCCCCGCCCTGTACTTCAAGGGCTCCCTGATGCTGCACGCCCTGCGGCGCACCGTCGGCGACGACGCGTTCTTCGCCACCCTGCGCCGCTGGACCGCCGACCACGCCTACGGCAACGCCTCGTTCCCGCAGTTCGAGGCACTGGCCGCGCGGGTGTCGGGCAAGGACCTCAAGGGCTTCTTCGACGCCTGGGCCCACGGGACCACGCTCCCCGCCGAGGAGTACCTCTACCCGGGCCCCCTGGGCAACCGGTAGCCCGCCGAGGGGCCCGTCCGGCGGCGGGAGCGGTCACGGACCTGCCGCCGGACGGGGGCCTGACAGCCGCGGGTCCCACCTGTAGCGTCGCCCCATGACCGACGAGATCACGGCCAGGGCAGGCAGAGAGTTCTACACGTTCGACGGCCGGATCCTGGAGGTCTTCGGGAGCTCTCCGAAGCGCTTCCACATCCGGAACACGGACCTGCGGGTCACGGGCCCCGACCGGAAGGGGAGGCGGACCGTCGAGGTCGTCGCCGGTCCGCCCGAGGCGCCGGCGACGCAGCACACCTGGCACCTCTCCGCCGAGGAATGGCAGCGGGCCCAGGGCCTGGAGGCGCTGCTGGAAACGGTGCGGGCGGCCATCGCGTCCGCCCGGGAGCACGGAGCCTGAGGGGTTGTCCGCAGCTGCGGCCGAGGACGGCCGCAGCCCTGTCAGCGGCTCGGGCACGGGTTCCGGTAGGCGATGTCGGGCGCGTACAGGCGCCATTGGGCGGGGCTGACGGAGCCTCTGCTGTAGGAGCACAGGCGGTCGGCGAGCCTGGCGGGATCCGTGTCGAGCAGCGAGACGGTCCTGTTGGAGGCGACGAGGAGGGTGGGCCCGGTCGCCACGAGCGCGACCGCGCGGATCGTGTCGCCGCTCGGATTGGCGACGGAGGCCACGAGAACGGGGGTGGTGGGGTTGCGGACGTCCCAGAGTTCCAGGGTGCTGCCGTTCCAGATGGCCATGAGCGCGCCGTTCTGGGCGAATTCGACGCCCTTGACACCCTGCACCGTCTGAATGGTCGCCTCGGGACGGGGATGCCCCGGATCGCCGATGTCCCAGAGGGAGACGGCGCTTCCGTTGTTGGCGCCGGCGGCGAGCAGCCGGCCGTCACCGCTCAGGCCCAGGACGTCGTTGAAGGCACCGGGCACGGTGACCCTCGACGTCGGCTCGCCGCCGGCGGTGAAGTGGAACAGTTCCAGGGCCGAGCACTTGCAGGTGGTGTCCGGTGTGCTCGTGACGGCCATGA
The DNA here is from genome assembly GCF_053611565.1 of Kitasatospora sp. NPDC054795. NCBI lineage: Bacteria > Bacillati > Actinomycetota > Actinomycetes > Kitasatosporales > Streptomycetaceae > Kitasatospora > Kitasatospora sp. NPDC054795. The sequence continues at coordinate 21,304 of NZ_JBSHAP010000009.1, read as the reverse complement.
CCGTACCGGCCGGGGTGTCGCGGGAGAGCGCGGAACCCATGTTCGGCGAGTCGGCGGAGCCGCCGGAATCGGAGGAGCCCTCCGGGGGAGGTCAGGCTGCGGAACGGCGACCGCGGCATCGCGACGGCCCGCAGCCCGGGCCAGGCCGCCGTCAGTCCGTCGGTGGGGGTCAGGCAGCTCACCGGGGGATCGGTCGCCTCGGCGATCGTCACCATGCCGACCACCCCGCCGAGGCGGTCGTCCCACACCGGGCTCCCGCTGAACCCCCCGGAGACCCGGTAGCCCCTGGAGGCGAGGTCGACCTGGAGCAGGCCCCCGCCCTGTCGGCCCCGCAACACGCCCGCGTGCCAGACCCCGTCCGAACGGCCCACCGGGAAGCCGAACACCCGCACGGGGTGGTCCCAGACGTTGCTCGGCCCTGGTCTCGACGGGCCGGACCGGGCGGGCACCGGCCAGCGGGGCGGCCAGCCGCAGCACCGCGACGTCCCCACCGCGCTCCGAGGTCCGCGGCACCCAGTGCTCGACGACCGCCATCGCCCCCGCCACGGCCGGCCGGCCCGCCCCGGACGGCACCGGCAGCAGGGGCAGGTCCACGAACACCCAGGACCCGACGCCCGGCTCGACGCCCTGCCCGGCGAGCGCCGCCGAGACCACGTGCGCACAGGTGACGGCCAGGTCGGGTGCGACCAGGAAGCCCGCGCCGACCGGCCTGCTCAGCGCGTCGTGGATCCGCAGCACCGCGGCGTCCAGCGCGTTCGACCCGACGCCCTCCACTGCCCCGGGGACCGGCGCCGTCACGGCGCGGGCTCCTCCGCCGCCGGTTCGACCGCCTGGTCCGTCCCGTCGGCCGGTGTCCGTTTCCAGGTTAGCGAGACCTTGAAGTTCGCCTGCGCCGAGGTACTGGAGATCACCACGTCCGCCTCCGCGGACAGCGACAGCCCGAACTCGATGCCGATCTCGTCCGGTGCGTGGGCCATGCCGCGGAAGCCGTCGACGAAGTCCTGCGCCACCGGCCTCACCCCGGCCAGCATCTCGCCCAGCGACCGTGTGGCGCGGGCCACCACCTGGCCGGGCCGGGCCACCTGCACCAGGCCCTCCGAGGCCTGCTCGATCTCGATCCTCACGATGTCCGGGATACCGCCCCCCGGGCCGACCGGCAGTTCAACGAGGTACGCCATCTCTCCCCCTCGGAGCCCCACCGGCCCCATGCGTGCGTGGTGTCCCTGTCCCCGTCCCTGTCCCCGTACCGCTCCCGCCGACGCGGCCGGCGCGAACCCGTGGGAACCCGCCTGCCGGGCAGGGGGAATCACCGTACAAGCCCGCACCGCGGAGTGCCTCGGGAACGGACAGAACTGGCGACAACTCGTATATGAGTACTTAGACTTGTGGATCTCGGCGACGGGCGGGCCCGGGCGGCCGTCAGCCCGGAACGTCGCCCCCGGAGGCCGCCCGGGCGAGGGAGTCCGCCGGTGTCGCGCAGGCCGGCCGGGTCACGGAGCGCAGCTCGGCACGCCTCGCTCAGACGAACTCGCGCAGGCGCGGCCGCACCCCCAGCACGGTCAGGGCGAGTGCCGCCGCCAGCACCGCCGCGCCCGTACCCGCGGTGGCGGCGTCGAGGTCGCCGTCGGTGGCGGCGACGGCCGCGTCGAAGGCGCGCTGGTTGATGGCCTGGTTGTCGTCCAGGGCCGCAGCGAGCGTTCCGAAGTCGGCGTTGGACTGGCCGGGGGTGAGGCCGGTGTTGTAGGTGACGGCCTCCTTGAGCCTCCCCTGGGCGTTCAGCTCGCGGATCCTCCGGTCGTCGCGCTGGTACTGCTGGAACGCGGCCAGGACCCGTTCCGCCGCGTCCTGCTCCCCGGGGAAGGTGATGTTGCGCAGTTCGTCGCCGAGGTACCCGCCGAACCCCACCTGCCCGTGGTCGGCCCGGTGCCGGTCCGCCAGTACGGCGAGCCGGTCGTTGTACGCGGCGAGGCCGGCACCGTCGACCCGGGCGAAGGACTGGGTCTTGTCGAGGAAGCTCTGCTCGTAGGCGGCCGCCCGGGCGGGGTCGGTCAGGTAGCGGCTCTCGTCGGCATTCAGGTCGTACGCCACCGCGCGCGCCCGGCTGAGGGCGATCACCGAGTCGAAGGAGTTGCTCTTGGCGATCACCAGCCGGTGGTCGGCCCGGGAGGTCAGTGTCAGCGCGGCGGCCAGCCCCACCAGGGCGAGCAGGCTCGTGACGGCCAGCGGCACGTTCACCAGCCGCCGGAAGCGCACGGCGAGCACCCGCTGCAGCAGCCCGAGCGCGGCCAGTACGACCAGACCGGTGAGCAGGATCCACCACCGGCCACCGGACAGGGCGTCACGCCGGTCGGTGTAGTTGCGTTCCACGACGGCCGCGTTGGCCTTGGTGACGTCGTCGACGGCCGGCAGCAGGCGCTGGCGCAGCAGGTCGGTGGCCTGCCGGTAGACCGCGAGGGCATCGGCCGACGGGCGGCCGGCCGGGGCCCGGGCCTGGTCCTCCAGCAGCTGGGCCTGGGCCGTCAGGGCCTCGTAGCTCCCGAGTTCACCGATGACGGTCTGCACGGCCCGCTGCCCGGCCCGGTCGCCCGCCGCCGCCTCCGCGACCTGTTGCAGGTCGGTGTCGGCCTGGGTGCGCCGCTGTTCGAAGGTGTCCAGGGTCGCCCTGCGCGGCGCCGCGTAGTCCGGATCGGCGCCGAACAGCAGCAGGTTGGCGGCCTGGGCGTCCATGTCGTTGAGCGCGAAGTACAGGTCCGCCGAGCGCACCACCTGCGGAGCCGCCCGGTGACCGATGACGTCCGTGCCGTCCCGGGCCCCGCCCAGGACGGCGCCGCCGACCGCTCCGGCGGCGAGCAGCGCCGCGAGGCAGACGCCTGTGAGCCCGCGCACCAGGCGCGGGGTGGTCCACCGGGCCCGGCGGCGCCCGGGGCGCCAGTGACGGGGGGCGCGCGGCCCGGGGGGTGGTTCGGCTGTCTCCTGTCGCGCCGTCTCCGGCGCGACCGTTTTCCCCACGACCGCCGTACCGCCCGACGTTCCCGTTGGCATCGCCGCGCGCCCCCTCCCCCTGTTTTTCACCGGCCGCCGAACCTTCCCCGGAGGAACCCGCCGGGGGTCGGGGTTCGGCCAACGGTCCGCCGCCGGGACGCGTGCCCGGCTGGAGAACCGTTTCCTCGCAGCTCACGCTAAGCGCGGCCGAACACCCGTCCGCCCGCTCTGACGCCTCCTTGACGCCGCCGGCCGCGATCTTGACGAAGCATTGGCGGTGCCTCGGCCGGTGATCGTCCGCTGCTGTTCGCCGGGCCTGTCGCAGGCCCGTACGCCGAGCGTCTTCCGGGAGCGCCGAGCCCCGGGGCCCTTCGTCCGTAGAGCCGGACGGCGGGCCCCGAGGGCCTCAAGGGGCGCACCCGGTGCCGGTGGCGCGCGGCACCGGGCGGGCCCATCGGGTCAACGCCCGGGCTTCCGGCCGTGGTTGACCCTCTTCCTCCGCCGGGCCCTCTTCTCGCGGGCGCACCCGGACATCGCGCTCCTTCTCCCGGTCCGCGGGTTGCGGGCGGTTCAGGCGGCCCGGCCGACCAGCTGGTCGGCGAGCTTGGCCAGTCGCTTCAGCGAGCGTTCCTCCTGGGCGACCTGCGCCACGGGCGCGATGGCATCGCCGTCGAAGTAGGCGCCGTTGGCCACGACCGTCTCCGGCAGGCAGAGCCGCACCACGGCCGCCGCCCCCTCCGCCGCCGGCGCGCCGGTGCGCCCGTACAGCGGCAGCAGCGCGGTGGCGCACTGGCCCGGGTCGAGGCTGACGGCGGTGATGCCGGAGCCGGCCGGGGCCATCCCGGCGGTCGCCATGGTGAGCGCCAACTGCGACTGCGCGTACGCGGCGACCCGCGAGTACCTCTTCGTCCGGTGCGGGTCCGACCAGTTCATCGAGGCGGTGCGGTGCAGCGAGGAGGAGACGTTGACGATCCGGGCGTCGCCGGCCGCCGAGAGCGGGGCGCGCAGCAGCCTCGCCAGCAGGTGCGCGGCCAGGAAGTTGACCTGGAGCGAGACCTCGTTGCCGTCGCCGGTCAGGGTGCAGCGCTCGGGCGCCATCGCCGCGGCGTTGTTCACCAGCAGGTCCAGCGCGGGGTAGCGCTCGACGACCGTGCCGGCCAGCACCGCGACCTCCGCGAGGTGGGTGAAGTCGGCTGCCAGCTCGACGAGTTGGTCCCGCCGGGCACCCGCGGCGACCAGCCGATCCACGGCGTCCGCCGCCTCGGCCGCGGTCCGGGCGTGCACGAGCACGGTCGCACCGTGCCCGGCGAGCAGCCGGGCGGTCTCCCAACCGATCCCGGAGGAGGCACCGGTGACGAGGGCGGTGCGGGCGGACAGCACAGTGTCGGACATGACCCATCCAAGGGTGGAAGGCACCGGCGGGGTGCGGGAGTTGCGCGGCACGAGGCCGCTCGCTCCCGGGGCCGCCGGTGCGGGAAAGGTGTGGTGCGATGAGAGGACGCCGCCCGTCCCCCGCCCCTCGGAGCCGGTCGGGGCCGAGGGACGGGCGGCGGTGACCGGCACGGAACCGGTGGACGACACCGGAACCTGTGCCCCGCGGCCGGCGGAGAGCGGGAAGCGGCTCGGCCCTACCGGACGGCGGTGGCGACCGCGACAGCGACGATACGCGGCCGACTATGCGGCGGGCGGTCGTGGTGGCGTGTCGAGCGGTGCATGTGCTCCATCAAAGCCCGCCCGCAGGCCCGGGGCAAGCGCGTTCACCCTCCCTGACGAACCCCTGACGAACCCCTGACGCCCACCGACCCCCTGCTGACGCACCGTTGACGTGCTGTTGACGTGCCGCTGACGCGCCCGCCGGACCGGCGGCGGGCGCGCGCCGGTCCCTCACGCCGACGACCCCGGGGCGGCTTCCGGCGCGTCAGCCGGTTGCCGGCCCCGGCCGGTGGGAGAGGCGGATCACCGTCGTCGAGTCGACGGTGCGGGCGCCGGCCATGGTGCCGCACCCGGCACTGATGCTGGTGCCCGCGCCGCTCAGCGTGTCACCGGCGAAGCGCGCGCTGTCGGAGGTGACCCTGCCGGCGGCGACCAGCGAGGCGGTCCCGTAGGCCTTGACGACGTCGACGCGGTCGAACCCGAACGTGGAGACGGCACCGTCCGCCCAGGTGACGCGGGTGGCCGAGGTGTCGCCGTGCTCGTCGCCGGTGCATTCGGTGCGCGGCAGGGTGAGGGTGTGCTCGACGATCCCGGCCGCAACGGGCCGGCCTGCCGGGTCGACGCACTTCACGGTGCCGGTCATGTGCAGGGTGTCGGCCTGGGGCGCGTTGCCGCCGCCCGGGCCGACGGGGGTGTCGAAGGTGCCGTGGAGGGTGCGCACGCAGGTGGCGTCGGCCTCGGGATCGGCGGAGGCCGCGCCGGCCGGAATGGCCGCTTCGAGGAGTGCCACGGCGGTCAGTGCGGCGCCGACGAGTACGGGTTTCATGAGCTGGATTTTCTCCTGTTGAATTCGGGTTCGATCAACGAATTTCCTGGGCCGCGGCTTCGGCGCCGCGCACGGGAGCCAGGGCCGTAGCCACCCGGTCCACCCGCGAGAGATATTCCGACCGGGAAACGATCTGATCGTTATCCGAATCAAACATTGAGAAGATACGACGTTCTACTTCATCACACACAGCAGTCCCCTCCGGTATTCGTCCGCGGTTTTCCGGAACCGCACAATACCGACGGAGACGCCGGTTCCCAGGAGGCGCGCGATCCGGGGAGGCGCCCGATCCACCCGCCGCGGGCGGGCCGCGGTGCACCGGCCGCGACCACCGCCGGTGCACCGCTCCTCCTGGTTACCGCGCTCAGTGAAGGACGTCGAGGGCGTTGTCCGCGTCGTTGACGAAGTAGACGGCGTCGTTGTCGAGGTCCAGCGCGAGACCGAAGAGCGCGCCGGCGCCGGGCGGGGTGCCCTCGTTGTTGATCTGCTTGATCGCCACCTGCCGCCCCTCGGGGGTCGTCTCGACGATGTTGCCGTCCCCGCCGTTGACCGTGAGGATGTCACCCCGAGGTGCGATCGCCAGCCCCAGCGGGGCGTTGAGGCCGCCGCCCTCGGTGACGACCCGGCCGATTCCCGCGCTGTCCGTGCGGGCGACCGCGTGCGGAATCGCGGTGATCCGGCTCAGCACCGCGTCGGCGACGAACAGCGTGCCGTCATGGCCGAGGCCGACCCCGGTCGGGCCGACCACCAGGGCCGCCGGGTCCGTCCGCTCGGGGAACCCGGAGCCGATCTCGGTGGTGGCCACCCGCTGCGGCGGCTGGTCGTCCTCGGTGCACAGGGTGATCCGCAGGACGGTGCCCCGGTCGACCTCCGCGCCGCCGGCGGCGACCGTCCCGTTGAGCACGTTGGTGACGAACAGCTCGCTGCGCTTGCCGGTGCTGACGGCGGTCATGTCCCACGGACCGTTGATGCCGTCGCCCGCGATGGTCTCCCGGACGGTGCCGTGCCGGTCGAGCACCAGCAGGCAGCCGGCCTGGGCGGTGTCGGACGTGCCGTCCGCGGTGGGCAGGCTGCCGACCACGACCCAGCCGCCGGGCAGGACGGTCAGCGCCGTGGTCAGGCCGACCCCGCCGGGGCAGGGGCCGGGCAGGTTGTTCGGGTCGATCGTGGCGAACGTCGTCCTGCGGCCGCCCGGGGTGATCTGGACCAGGGTGGTGCCGGTGCCCTGGAGGTTGGCCGAGTTGTTGAAGTTGCTGATCAGGACGTTGCCCCGGTGCAGGTCACCGACGCTCTCCTGGATGGTGAACGTGCCGTACGGGTTGACGTCGCCGTTCTCGGGGACGGTGGACGCGACGGCGGACACGGTGTGCAGCCGGTCCAGGAACGGCGGTGGGTCCGCCGCGCCGGCCGGGGACGCGGCAGCGGCCAGACCGAGGGTCAGCGCGGTGGTCACGAGCGCGTTCGAACATGCCCGAAGCTTCATGTGCACATGCCTTCTGGAGGGCGGACCGGACCTCCGGTTCCCGGACGGCCCGACCCGCGGAAGTACTCGGATCGCCCCCGGAACGCCACGCTAGGCGCAAGCCGCCGCACCCCGCCTCACGACGTCCGCCAAACGCTGATCACACCGAGTTACGACAGTGCGCCGATACTCGGCGAGGTGCTGGACCTCGTCGGTATCGCCCTGCCCAAGGCGGAGCGGCACCCGTACACGGGCACCGCGGGGCCGTCCGGCCCTGACGGTTCGTTCCCACTCGGATCCCGCCCGAACGCTCGCCATCGACGCGCCCGGGGCGCAGGCTGCTTCCGTGACCGTGCCCGTGTCCGGACGGACGCGGTGCGAGCGGAAGGACGACACATGACGAGCACACGCGGCCGCATCGCCGCCCTGGTGGGCGCCGTCGCGGTGGTCGCCGGCACCACCCTGGCGCCCCCCGCCCTCGCCTCCACCAAACCCGGATCGTCAGCCGGCGGCGAAGCCCTGGCCGGCGGCGGGATCACCGGGCAGGCACCCTGCCCGGACGCACCCGAGTTCACCTGCGGGACCCTCACCGTCCCGCTCGACCACAGCGGCGCCACCCCCGGCAGCCTCGACCTCGCGGTCGCCTTCACCGGCAACACCGAGGCCCCCAAGGGCGACCTGCTGTTCCTCACCGGCGGCCCCGGCCAGCCCGGCGCCCCGGCGATCAAGCAGATCGCGGGCAAGCTGGAGCCCGTCCTCAAGGACTACCGCCTGGTCATGTACGACCAGCGCGGCACCGGCCGGAACGCGCTCCAATGCCCCGGCCTCCAGGAGGACATGGGCTCCTCCGACCTCGCCCTGCCGCGCAAGCAGTCCGTCGCCGACTGCGCCACCGCCCTCGGCACCGACGCCCGCCACTACAGCACCGCCGACACCGTCGCCGACATCGACCTGCTGCGCCGCGCCCTCGGCGACCGGCGCCTGACCCTGGACGGTGTCTCCTACGGCACCATCGTCGCGAAGCGGTACGCGCTCGCCCACCCGGCGCACGTGGCCCGGCTGGTGCTCAACTCGGTGGCGCCGCCACAGGGTTTCGACCCCCTCGACCTGGCCGCGCTGCCCGCGAGCGCCCGGATCCTGCGGGCCGCCTGCCGGGCCACCGGCTGCACCACCGACCCGGCCGCCGACCTCGCCGCCACCGTTCGGCGGTACGGCAACGGAGCGCAGATCCTGAGTGCGCTCACCGGCTACGAGTTCATCGACCCGGACTACGGCGGGGTCCCGGAAATCCTGCACGAGGCCGCCGCCGGGCAGCCCGCGAAGCTCCAGGACTTCTTCGAACTCGTCCACCGGGAGGTCGACGCCGCCCCGGCCGGGGATCTCAGCCAGGGGCTGCACTCCGCCACCCTGTGCGCCGACTCGCGCTTCCCGTGGGGCACCACCGACACCCCGGTCGAGGGCCGGGCGGCCGCGCTGGAGCGCACCCGGCAGCGGCTGACCACCGAGCAGACCTGGCCGTTCGACCCTGCGACCGCGACCGGGCTCGGCAGCCTCCTGGTCTGCCTGGACTGGCCGCGCGAGCCCGTCCCGCCGATCCCGCCGGCACACCGCAAGCTGCCCGACGTGCCGGTGCTGCTGCTCGGCGGCGACCGGGACCTGGCCACGCCTTATGAACTGCTCTTCCAGCAGGCCGAGTTCGCGCACCGTCCGCAGATCGTGATCGTCCCGGGCGCGGCGCACTCGGTGCAGAACCGGGCGGCGAACCCGGCCGGACGGCAGGCGGTGTACGACTTCCTGCTCAAGTAGTGGCAGGCGTTGGCCCCGGGGCGACGCTACGTACGCTGGTCCGTCCGCTCCTCGGCAGGGGTGCGGATGGCGAGGACGGCCATGTCGTCGTGGCCGTCGCTGGGGTGGTGGTCGGCGAGGAAGCGGACGAGGTCGTCCAGGGGTTCGCCCGCGTGGGCGGCGGCGAGCTCGGCGAGAGCGTCCAGGCCGCGGTCGATGGGATGGTCGGGGTGTTCGACGAGGCCGTCGGTGAACAGGACGACGGTGCTTCCCGCGGGCAGCGGCTCGGAGTGGTCGGGGCGGTGGAGCTCGGGGTCGATGCCCAGTGGGATGCCGGGTTCGCCCTCCAGGTACCGGGCTCGGCCGTCGGGGGTGAGGACGAGGGGCGGCAGGTGGCCGGCGGTGCTCCAGTGGACGGTCCAGCCGTCGGCGGCGGGTTCGATCCGGGCCAGGCAGGCGGTGGTGACGGGCAGGTCGGTGATGGCGCGCACGGTGAGGTCGAGCCGGGTCAGCACCGAGCTGGGAGGGCTTCCCCGGTCGTACAGCAGGGCGCGCAGCATGTTGCGGGCCTGGGCCATGGCGGCGGCGGCGTACAGGTCGTGCCCGACGACGTCACCGATGACGGCGGCGCAGGCCTGGTCGGGCAGGACGGCGGCGTCGTACCAGTCCCCGCCGATTCCGGCCGGTTCGGCGGCGGTGCGGTAGACCGCGGCCCCGGAGAACGGGCGCAGGTCCGGCAGCGTGGGCAGCAGCAGCCGCTGGAACTGCTCCGCGCTGTCGCGCAGGTGGCCGAACAGGCGGGCGTTGTCGATGGCGATGCCGGCCGCGCCGGCGAGGGCGCGCACGATCTCCTCGTCGTCCTGGTCGAACGGCCGGCCGTCCACGCGCTCTGAGAGGTAGAGGTCGCCGTAGATCTCGCCGCGGACGGTGACCGCCACGCCCAGCAGGGTGCGAATCGGCGGGTGGCCCGGGGGGAAGCCGACGGAGGCCGGGTGGGAGGGGATGTCGTCCACGCGCAGCGGCTCGGGGTGGCGGATCAGGTGGCCCAGCACTCCGCGCCCGTGCGGGAACCCGGTTCCGGCGAGGGCCGCGCGTTCCTCCTCCGTCAGGCCGGCGGTGACGAACTGCTCCAGGTGGTCGCCGGAGGGGGCGAGGACGCCGAGCGCGCCGTAGCGGGCACCGGCCAGGTCCATGGCCGTGGTGACGATGCGGTGCAGCACCGCGGGCAGGTCCAGGTCGCCGCCGATGGCCAGGACCGCCGACAGCAGCCCCTGCAGCCGGTCCGTCGACCTCGCCAGGGCGCGCAGCTGCGCCGCGGCGCCCTCCACCTGTTCGTCCGGGTCCGGCCCGGGCCCCGGCAGGTCCCCCTCGGCCGGTGGACCGGCGGGCTCCCCCTCGGGGCTCATGGCATCGCCTCGTTCATGACCGCCAACGCTACCCACGCCACCGCGGCCCGGCCGGGAGCACGCGCCCGGCGCGAGGGGCCGATGGCGCGCGCAGGTGGCCGATGACGCGCGGGGGTCGATGGCGCGCGCCGGAGCCGGCGCGCCGGACGGACCCGGGGCCCGTTCTCCAGCCGGACCGGGTCGACGACGGTTCGTGCCCACGCCTTCACCAGCCGTGACGGTCCATCAATATGCTTTCGCACCATGACACATGGGCGATCCCGCTACGGCTCTCCCGCCCCTCGAACGAGAAGTCGAATCACCGCTCGTTTCCCGCGACGGGCGACCGCGAACGGAGGGCTCCCCGCCCCGGGATTCCGGAAACAGGGAGCCCGCCGTCCGGACGGCAGGCGCCGGGCCTCAGGTGTCAGGCGTCAGGTGTCAGGCGTCAGGCGCGGCAGGTCCCGGTGGACCAGTCGACGGTCGCGGCGGCCTGCGAGTACTGCCACTCGGGGCCGAGCAGGTCGCGGTCGAGCTGCGCAGCCGCGCCGCGGCTCTCGACGATGTAGCCGAAGTCCTGCAGCCAGGCCGGGTACAGGTTCTTCGAGCCGATGTAGAAGGCCGAGTCGTCGACCGAGACCAGCTTGTGGTGCAGCGCGTACGGGTGCCCGTCGGCCCAGGTGGCGGTGGGGGCGGCGCGGAAGGAGGCGAGCTGGAGGTTGCCGCAGAGGGCCGCGGCGGCCTTGCCCTGGTCGCCGGTGAGCGCGGTGAGCCGGGCCTTCAGGACGTCGCTGATCTCGGCGAGGGACTTCATCTGCGAGTAGCCCCCGCTGCCCACGGTGCCCCGGTTGGCCGGGTCGCTGACCACGATCCGCACCTTGACCCCGGCGGCCAGCTTGGCGGCCAGCGTGTCGTAGAGCCGGGAGTCGTAGCGCGAGAGCGGCGGGCAGGTGCCGTTCAGGTCCTGCTGGGAGATCTCGACGTGCCGCTGGGCGCTGCCGACCAGGGCGCGCAGGGCGTTCTCCTCGGGGTTGACGGTCTCGTAGTCGCGGTCGGCGTTGGTGTTGTCGTGCAGGGTCAGCGGGCCGCACTTGGCGTCCGCCGCCCCGGGGACGGGACCGGGCCGGTAGCGGGAGGAGGGGTCCGCGTCCTTGATGCCGACGCCGAGGCCGCCGACGGCTATCACCGGGACGTTCCCGGCGGCGGGGGCGGGCGGGTTGAGCTCGCGTTCGATCGACGGGCGGCAGGCGCCGCCGTCCGAGGAGGCGAACCACGCGTTGTCGAGCAGGCCGGTCCGGCCGCAGGTCCACTCCCACAGGGTGTCCAGGTAGCGGCCGGCGGAGGTCGCGGCGGGGCCGGTGAGCGCGAGGTCGACGTCCGAGACGGGGTGCGCGGTGTCGAGGTAGTCCTTGCTCCAGCCGTTGATGCCGCCGGTGAGGACGGTGCGCCCGTCGACCACCAGGAGCTTGGAGTGGTTCCAGGAGAAGGCGGTGCGCGAGGCGGTCATCGAGGCGATGTTGAGGCTGACCGAGGAGGCGGCCGGTCCGAGCTTGGCGACCAGCTCGTCCCGGTAGCGCGACGGCAGCACGTTGGCGTTGTACAGCGGCGCCGCGCCGACCAGGATGCGCACGACCGGGCGGTGCCCGGCGGCGACCGATGCCTTGAGCCCGGCGACCAGGGCCTCCTCGAATCCGCCGTCGGGGAACGGCGCGAGGCTGGAGACGTCGACCGTCCGGGTGGCGGCGGAGACGTCGGCGGTCATCTTCGCGAGCAGCGCGCGGGTGCCGGGCCGGTCGGCGCAGGTGGCGTCGCCCCAGCAGGCGGGCGTCTGGAACAGCCAGTCGGCGGGGCCGCCGGCACGGTCGGCACCGGCCAGGGCGTTGCCGTCGGTGCGCTGCCAGACGGTGCCCTCCAGGCCGGGCGACACCTGGCGCAGCACCTGCTCGACGGCGTCGAGGTGGGCGGTGTCCGTGCCCTGCGCGGGCGCGGGGTCGGCGTGGGACGGCACGGCCGGCAGGACGGTGAGCAGGGTGCTGGCCGCGACGGCGGCGAGGGCACCGCGCAGCGCGCGGCGGGGTCGGCGGGAGCCGGGTCGGTACACGTGAGGATCCTTCAGAACATGGCGAACGTCGTGCTGTTCGCCTACGGGACACCCAGAGACTACCGGCTGGTAACAGGCCGTCAAACTTGGGCATGACAAGAGCACGGGCGGGCCCGGCCGACCCCGGCGGGTTCCGGCCCACGCCCCTGAGCTGCACCGACGCCGCCGGCCGGGCGACCGCGCCACCGTCCGGCAGCTCGCCCGCCCGGGGAGATCACGCCGCCGGCCGACCGGCCCCGCTCGGTCGACGAAGGAGTACGGACATGCCGCGGGGCCGTTGCCGGAGGATCATGAAAGCAGTGGACACGCCGGTCTCCGCGCCTCCCCGGATCCGCCGATTCACCGAGTCGCCGAGCCGCCGAGTCGCCGATCCACCGGATTCACCGGATCCGCCGAGCCTGTCGGTCCGCTGCCAGGCCTCACCTCCTGGAGGTCCCAGTGAACAGCTCACCCGCGTCACGTCCCGCCGGGCCGATCGTCGTCGGTACGGACGGCTCGGAGCCCGCCCGCAGGGCCGTGCTCTTCGCCCTTCGCGAGGCACAGCTGCGGAGAGTCGGCGTACGGGCCGTCTGCGCCTTCGGCGGCCGGCACGCCGATCCGCCGGACCGGGCCATGACGGGCTGGTTCCGCCCGAGCGGCGATCCGGAGCCGCATCTGCACGACGCCGTCGCCCGCGAGGTGACGGACCTGGTCGAGGAGCTGCGGCAGCAGGTCGGCGAACCGTATGTCGAGGTCGAGGTGCGCTGCGAGCACGGCCGCCCCGCTCAGGTCCTGCTGGAGGAGAGCCGGGACGCCGGCCTGCTGGTGGTGGGCACCCGCGGTACCGGCCGCTGGGGCCGGCTCGCCCTCGGCTCGACCAGCACCGAGATCGTCCACCACGCCCACCTTCCCGTCGTCGTCGTACCGCCCGAGCCCGGCGCCGCACCCGGGTGAGCCCCTGCGCCCGCCGCACCGGCCCTCGCCCCGGCCACCCACTGCGACCGCCACGCCACGAGATCGATCCTGCCCGCGGCCGCCGCACCGGACGGCGGGGCACTGCCCGCCTTCCGGGACACGCGGGTCGGGGCCCGCACACCAGGTGTCCGTCCGGTCAGCCGGGGACGGTGGCACCGCCGCGTTTCCCGCTCGCCGCCACCGCGGCCGGGCCCGTCGTCCCGGGCACCGTGCGCCAGGCGCGGGCGGCGAGTACACCGGAGGCGAGGGCCACGGCGCCGAGGGCGACGGAGGCCGCGGTGAGGCCCAGGGTGGCGCCGAGCCAGCCGGCCAGGGGGTAGGTGAGCAGCCAGCAGCCGTGGGAGAGGGAGAACTGGGCGGCGAAGACGGCGGGGAGCTCCTCGGCGGCCACCGAGTCGCGCAGGACCCGGCCGGTGGGGGTGAGGATCAGCGAGCCGACCGCGCCGAACGCCGCCCAGACGGCGAGCAGGACGGGCCAGCGCCAGGCGCCGGGCCCGGCGGCGGTGAGCGCGGCGAGCAGGGCGAAGAGGCCGACGATGCCGAAGGCCGCCGGGAGCATGACGGTCCGGTCCGGCAGCCGGTCCAGCACCCGGGGCAGCAGCAGCGCCACGACCATCGACCCGGCCCCGTAGGCGCCGAGCGCGATCGGGACGTCGGTGGCGGGGCGGCCGAGCGGGCCGCGGACGTAGACCACGGTGTTGACGATCACCATCGCACTGGCGGCGGCCGCCGCGAGGTCCAGGGCGAGCATCGCGCGCAGCCGGGGCACGGCGAGGAACAGCCGGGTGCCGCGGACGGACCGGGCGAGGACGCCCCCACCGGGCCGCGCCCGGTCCCGCTTCGCCCCGTCCTTCTTCGACCGGACCGGCTCCGGGCCGCCCCGCCCGACCGGCTCCGGCCGGACCCGCTTCGGCAGGGCGGCGGAGAGCACCAGGACGGCGGAGGCGAGGAACCCGGCGGCGGTGCCCCAGAACAGCCAGTTGTAGCTGATCAGCGTGAGCAGGGCGGCCGCGAGCACCGGGCTGACCAGGCTCTCGGTGTCGTAGGCGAGCCGGGACAGCGACAGGGCGCGGGTGTACGCGCGCTCCTCGGGCAGCACCTCGGGGATCACCGACTGGAAGGCCGGGGTGAAGGCCGCCGAGGCGGACTGCAGCACGAGGATCAGGACGTAGACCTGCCACACCTCGGTGACGAAGGGCAGGGTGAGGGCGACGCCGGCCCGGGTGAGGTCGGAGGCGGCCATCAGGCGTCGGCGCGGGATGCGGTGGGCCAGCGCGGTGACCACGGGGGCGATGCCGACGTACGCGAGCATCTTGATCGCCAGTGCGGTGCCGAGCACCGATCCGGCGTCCGCTCCGGCGAGGTCGTACGCGAGGAGGCCGAGCGCGACGGTGGCGAGGCCAGTGCCCACCAGGGCGACGGTCTGGGCGGCGAACAGGTGCAGATAGGTGCGGTTGCGCAGCACGGACAGCATGGAGGACCCCGCTCGGACTGGGCGCGGCAGGACGACACGACCAGGATAGGTCAACATGTGCACGCATGTGCACATGTTGACGAAAGGGCGGCCCGCACCCCGATGGGCACGGGCCGCGGAGCCGGAAGGTACGGGTCAGTCGTGCGGGGGAAGCTCGCCGATCTGGTGGTCTGCGACGCTCAGCGCCTCGTCGACCAGCCGGCGCAGGTGGCCGTGGCGCAGCGCGTAGACGACGCGCCTGCCGTCCTTGCGGGTCGTGACCAGGCCGGCCAGCCGGAGCTTGCCGAGGTGCTGGCTGACCGACGTCCGGGGGGCCCCGGTCGCCTCGGTCAGCGTGGTCACGTCGGCCTCACCGGCGCTCAGCCGCTGGAGCAGGGCGAGCCGGGTGCGGTCCGCGAGCAGCGCCAGGATGCCGGCCGCGGCCTCCAGCCGCTCGTCGTCCCGATGCTCCTGCGCATGGTGTGCACCTGATATCCGAAGGCTCCCGCTCATGGCGCCATCGTAGGGCCCCGGGACCGGCCTGCCGAAGCGCCGCGACACCGGCCCGGGCACCGCCCGGCCGGAGGGGCCGCCGTGGGCTCCTCCGGCCGGGTCGTCAACTCACGCGGTCACGAACTCACGTGGTCACGAGCTCACGCGTTCGTGCCCCACAGGAAGCCCGGCACGGGCGTGTAGCGCACGTACGGACTCCACTCGTCGCCCGGCGGGCAGGGGGTGGGCGGGCACGGCGGCGGCGGGCACTTGCTGTCCTTCACCGTGATCGCCACGCACGGGCAGTCCTCGCTCAGCCCGACCTCGGTCACCGCGTGCCGCGGCAGGCTGTAGCCCTCGGGCGCGGAGACCTCCTGCCAGTAGTAGGTGCCCAGCGGGAGACCGCTCGCGGAGCAGACGCCCGACGCGGGGGTGACGCACGGGGAGCCGACGGCCGTGTCCGGGTTCGGCCCGGAGGTCTGCAGACCGGGCACGCCGTTGCTCTCGCGCCACAGCTGGAAGACCGCGCCCGCCAGCGGCCGGCCCGTACCGGCGTCGACCTTGGTGACGGAGGTCGACCCGCTCGGAGCGGGCGTCTTCCCGTCCCGGACGGTCACCTGGATGTTCTGCCCACCGGTGTCGAGGACCACCGTCGTCACCGCGGGCCGCGGCAGGTCGTAGCCGGGCGGAGCCGCCGTCTCCTGCCAGTAGTACGTCCCCAGCGGCAGGCCGTCCGCCGAGCAGACGCCCGACGCCGGAGTGACGCACGCGGAACCCACGGCGGTGTCGGGGTTGGCCCCGGAGGTCTGCAGACCGGCCACGCCGTTGCTCTCGCGCCACAGCTGGAAGGAGGCACCCGCCAGCGGCCGCCCGGTGACGGAGTCGACCTTGGTGACGCCGGTGGTACCGGTGGGAGCGGTGGTCTGGGTGTCGGCGACGCCGACCGGGGTGTGCTGCCCGTTCGTGTCGAGCACCACGGTGGTCACGTTGAGCTCGGGCAGCTCGTACCCGTCGGGCGGCGAGACCTCCTGCCAGTAGTAGGTGCCCAGCGGCAGGCCGTCCGCCGAGCAGACGCCCGACGCGGGGGTGACGCACGGGGAACCGACGGCCGTGTCGGGGTTGGCCCCGGAGGTCTGCAGACCGGACACACCGTTGGTCTCGCGCCACAGCTGGAAGACCGCGCCCGCCAGCGGCTGCCCCGTCCCGGAGTCGGTCTTCGTCACGGTGGTGGACCCGGTGGGGGCGGTGGTCCCGGTGTCGGCGACGTTGACCGGGGTGCTCTGCCCGTTGGTGCTCAGTACCACGGTGGTCACGTTGAGCTCGGGCAGCTCGTACCCGGGGGGCGCGGCGGTCTCCTGCCAGTAGTACGTGCCCAGCGGCAGGCCGCTCGCCGAGCAGACGCCCGACGCGGGGGTGACGCACGCGGAACCGACGGCCGTGTCGGGGTTGGCCCCGGAGGTCTGCAGACCTGGCACGCCGTTGGTCTCGTGCCACAGCTGGAAGGTCGCGCCCGCCAGCGGCTGCGAGGTCGCCGAGTCGATCTTCGTCACGCTGGTGGAGCCGGTCTCGACGACCGGGCTCCGGGTGTCCCGGACGGTGACCGGGACGTTCTGGCCGTTGGTGTCGAGGACCACGGTCGTCACCGCGGGCTGCGGCAGGTCGTAGCCGGGCGGAGCCGCCGTCTCCTGCCAGTAGTAGGTACCCAGCGGCAGGCCGGCGGTGGTGCAGAGGCCGTTGCTCCCGGTGGTGCAGGGGGCACCCACCTTGGTGTCCGGGGTGGTCCCCGAGGTCTGCAGGCCCGCGACGCCGTTGGTCTCACGCCACAGCTGGAAGGTCGCGCCCGCCAGCGGCTGCGAGGTCGCCGAGTCGACCTTCGTCACACTGGTCGACCCGGTGGGAGCCGGGGGGTTGCCGCAGTCCGGGAGGTCGCCGTTGAAGGGGTAGGCGTGGAACTCGGTCCCGGTCATGCCCGAACCGGAGTTGTGCAGCAGGGTGCCGGTGGTGAAGAACCGTCCGTTCAGGCCGGGCAGGTTCATCGTGGCGGTGCTGGCCGGGTTGCCGACCAGCACGCTGCCCTGGAACTGCCCCGATCCCGTGAGGGTGACGGTCGTCGCGGTGGGGAAGTTCCACAGCAGTCGCTCGCGCAGCTGGTTCCAGGGGTCGGTGTCCTGGAGGCTGCCGCTGTAGGTGTTGATGGTGCGGGCGCCGCCCACGAGGTTGACGAGCACGGTCGCGTTCGCGGGGATTCCGGCGAACGCGACGCCCTGGGTGGAGCCGCCGCGCCCGACGATGTCGAAGTCGACGTTGAAGACCTGGAGCGCGGAGGTGCCGTCGCCGGTGAACAGGGTCTGGAACCCCTGGTTGACGGCGGTTCCGGTGGCGGGGCGGGGCGTGCCGACCCCGGCGTAGCAGGCGCTGGCCGTCTGCAGCTCGCCGCGCAGCGGCGTGTAGGCGGCCACGGCCCGCGGGTCCTGGACCTTGGTGCCGGTGATGGTGCCCGTGGCCGTGCCCGCGTAGCGGACGACGCCCCCCTCGGCCAGGAGCGACTGCCCCGGGGCCACGGTGACGTTGCCTCCGGCGGTGAGGAAGTCGGCCCCGTCCGGCGGGGGGACGCGCGAGCCGACGCCGACGATGCCGATGTTGTAGACGGAGCTGACTCCGGCGGCCTTGTTCATGCTGAAGGAGCCGAGGGTCACCACGTGCCCCTCGGCCTCGGCGGCCGAGCCGCTGACGTTGAAGTCGCCGCCGACGAAGATGTTCACGCCGGCGTCGCGCCCCGCGAAGGGCCCGTTGTTGACCGGCGGGAACGTCGCCGGGCAGTCCGCGCCCAGGCAGGGCCCGAGGCCTCCCGGGAGGCCGGCCGCGTAGGCGGCCGTCGGTGCGACGAGCGACATGCCGAAGGGGACGAGCGTCAGGGCCAGGGCGGATCCCATCACCCTGCCTAGTCTTCGTCCCCAGCCGACGGCGGTCGTCGGATGCTGACTGGGCTTCACATCAGTCCTTTCATCACATGAACACAAAGACAACCCTCGGAGTGTTCTCCTCGAAGCCCCGAGCGGCGGCGACCCACCGGTGTTTTCGTCTGAACGCTGCGCCAGGTGCACCCGATCGGACGCGACCCACGCGCGGACCCGGCGCCGGCGCACCAGCAGGGTCTCCCGGCCCCGGATTGGGGTCCTCCGGCCCTGATGCACCGTCAGCGCCGACCCCATCCTGGACGCGTCGAGGCCCACCCGCCGCCTCGCCCGAACGACACCACGAGTCCCCGGAGGACCCGCATGTTCTGCTTCCAGTGCGAACAGACCGACCGCACAGGCGCCACCCCCGGCTGCGCCGGTCCGATCGGCAACTGCGGCAAGGATTCCCCCACTTCGGACCTCCAGGACCTGCTCATCCACGCGGTCAAGGGCATCTCCCAGTACGCCGCCAGGGCCCGCGCCCTCGGCGCCCCGGACGACGAGGCGGCCGCCTTCGTCCTGTACGCGGTCTTCACCACGCTCACCAACGTCAACTTCAACCCCACCCGCTTCGCCGCCCTGATCCAGCTGGCCGTCGGCGTCCGCACCCGGGCCAAGGAGCACTACGAGCGGGCCGCGCGCGCCGCCGGCCAGGAGCCGCAGACGCTCACCGGGCCCGCCGCCTGGACCCCCGGGGCGGACCCGGCGACGCTGGTGGGCCAGGCCCCGGACGTCCGGGTCAACCTCGGGCTCCCCCTGGTCGGGCCGGAGGTCGTCGGGCTCCGCTCGCTCCACCTCTACGCGCTCAAGGGCATCTGCGCCTACGCCCACCACGCCGACGTGCTCGGCCGCCGCAGCGCCGAGGTCCTCGGCGGCGTCGAGGACGCCCTCGCCTACCTGGCCGGCGAGCCGACCGACCCCGCCGAGCTACTGGAACGCGCCGTAGGCCTCGGCCGGCTGAACCTCGCCGCGATCGAACTGCTCGACGCCGCCAACACCGGCACCTACGGCCCCCAGCAGCCCACCACGGTGCGCACCACCCCGGTCGCCGGAAAGGCGATCCTGGTCAGCGGCCACGACCTGCGCGACCTGGAAGCCGTCCTGGTGCAGACCAGGGACCAGGGCATCAACGTCTACACCCACGGCGAGATGCTCCCCGCCCACGCCTACCCGCTGCTCAAGGCCCACCCGCACCTGGCCGGCAACTACGGCGGCGCCTGGCAGGACCAGCAGCAGGAGTTCGCCGCCTTCCCCGGCCCGATCCTGATGACCTCCAACTGCATCATCGAACCGCACGTCAGCTACCGCCGCCGGATCTACACCGCCGGACCGGTCGGCTGGCCCGGCGTCCGGCACCTCGCCGACCACGACTTCCGTCCGCTGATCCAGGCCGCCCACGCCCTGCCCGGATTCCCGGAGACCGCGGCCGAGGAGGAGGCCGTCACCGTCGGCTTCGGCCGGGAC
The DNA here is from genome assembly GCF_053611565.1 of Kitasatospora sp. NPDC054795. NCBI lineage: Bacteria > Bacillati > Actinomycetota > Actinomycetes > Kitasatosporales > Streptomycetaceae > Kitasatospora > Kitasatospora sp. NPDC054795. The sequence continues at coordinate 1,790 of NZ_JBSHAP010000009.1, read as the reverse complement.
GCCGTGCTCGCGGTCGCCGACCAGGTGGTCCACGCCGTGCGGCAGGGCACCATCCGTCACTTCTTCCTGATCGGAGGCTGCGACGGCCCCACCGCCGGACGCGACTACTACACCGACTTCGCCCTCGGCGCGCCCCGGGACAGCGTGGTGCTGACCCTCGGCTGCGCCAAGTACCGCTTCAACCGGCACGACTTCGGCGAGATCGCGGGCCTCCCCCGGCTGCTGGACCTCGGCCAGTGCAACGACACCTACTCCGCCATCCGGATCGCCACCGCGCTGGCCGACGCCTTCGAGTGCGAGGTCAACGACCTGCCGCTCACCCTGGCGCTGTCCTGGACCGAGCAGAAGGCCGTCGCCGTGCTGCTCACCCTGCTCGCCCTGGGCATCCGCAACATCCACCTCGGCCCCTCGCTGCCCGGCTTCCTGACCCCCGCCCTGGTCGACGAGCTGGTGAAGCGGTTCGACCTGCGGGTGATCGGCGACCCGGCGGCCGACCTGGCCGCGGCCCTCGAACGGACGGCGTCATGAGCACCACCGACCCGGTGGAGGCTACCGGCTCGCACCCCGTCACCCTCACCACCAGCGACGGCGGCCGGCTGGAGTTCGACTGCGCCCCCGGCCGCAGCGTCCTGGAGGCCGCGGCGGAGGCCGGCGCCGCCCTCCCGGCCTCCTGCCGCCGGGGCACCTGCGGCTCCTGCCACGCCTCGGTCACCGACGGCCCGTACGAACTCGGCCCGCACAGCGAGCAGGCCCTCCCCCCGGGCGAACGCGAGCACGGCGATGTGCTGCTCTGCCGCACCTTCCCGTGCGGACCGCTGACCGCCGCCCTGCCGTACGAACAGTCCCGCATCCTGTACGGCGGCATCCCGGTCCGCGAAGCCACCCTCACCGCGGTGGAGCCGGTGACGCCGGACACCGTACGACTGGAGCTGCGCCTCGACGACCCGGACTGCCAGTTCGACCCGGGCCGGTTCATGGAGCTCCAGGCTCCCGGCAGCGAGGTCGGGCGCGCGTACTCCCTCGCCAACACCGGCAACTGGGAGGGGCGCCTGGAGTTCTTCGTCCGGCTGCGACACGGCGGGCACTTCTCCACGTACCTCGCCGACCGGGCCCGCCCCGGCGACCGGCTCACCGTGCACGGCCCGCAGGGTGCCTTCGGTCTCCACGAAACCGGCCTGCGTCCACGCTGGTTCGTGGCCGGCGGCACCGGCCTCGCCCCGCTGCTGGCGATGGTCCGCCGGATGGCCGAGTGGCAGGACCCGCAGCCCGCCCGACTCCTCCTCGGCGTCAACGAACCGCAGGACGTCTTCGGACTGGACGAACTGGCCGCCGTGGCCGCCGAGTTGCCCGGCTTCCGGTACGACATCTGCGTCCGGAAGCCGGGCCCCGAATGGTCCGGACCGATCGGCACCCCGGCCGACCTGCTGGCCGCCGCCCTTCCCGAACTCGGCACCACCACACCCGACCTGTACGTCTGCGGCCCGCCACCCCTGGTCGACGCCGTCCTGCACACCGCCGCACTCGCCGGCGTCCCGTCCGACCAGATCCACCGGGAGCGCTTCCTGGCCACCTGAACCTCACCCGCGCGGGCCGCCACCGACCCGATCGGCGGCGGCCCGCAGCCGTTCCGGACTCCCGCCGGGGCCAGGGCTGGAACACGGTCGGCCGCGAAGTGGCCGACCTGCCGCCCGTGCTGATGCCGGGGACGCCACAGCGGGCGTGTCCGGCAACAGCATCGTGAGCGACCGGCGGCCCGTGTGAACCCATGTTGATGGCGGCAACCCCCCGCG